>NZ_JBEOZU010000062.1:24629-59978 GCF_040298185.1 Streptomyces sp. NPDC001634
CCGCAGTCCCGCTACGGAGGCCTGCCGTGTCCCCTCGACACGGCGGGCCTTCTCCCTGTGGAACCGGTGGGCCGGTCAGTCCCCGCGCAGCACCTTGGCGAGCGTGCTGTCGCCCGACACCTCGACTCGTCCCGCCCGCACGGCCTGATGGAGCGTCAAGGAGCCGCGGCCCAGGGCCGTGCACAACTCCGCGTCGAGGGACAGCCGGGCGTCGGGCTCCTCGGGCGCGGGTCCGTCGCCGTAAACCGGGCCCTGCTCGGCGCCGAGCCACAGATGGAACTCCCCTTCGTCCAGGCGGACTTCGACCAGCCCCTCCCCCTCCAGCGAGCGCAGCAGCGGCAGCGCGAACCAGTGCGCACGCACCGCGTCCGTCGGCCGGCGCTCCGCCAGCGCGGGCGCGCCCCATACGCCGAGCGCCTGAATCACGGGGAGCAACTCCCACCCGCGAGGGGTGAGTTCGTAGACGTAGGCGGCTCCGGGCGGGGGCAGCCGGCGCCGTGTGGTCAGCCCGTCGCGCTCCATGTCCTTCAGCCGGGACGCCAGGACGTCCGTGCTCACGCCCGGCAGGTCCGCGTGCAGGTCGGTGTAGCGGCGCGGCCCCGCGAGCAGTTCGCGGACGATCAGGAGGGTCCAGCGGTCGCCGACGGCGTCGAGCGCCCGGGCCGTGGAGCAGTACTGGTCGTAGCTTCGGCGAGGTGACATGCAACGCAGTCTAGACATGTTGTTGGACTTTCCAAGCTGTTACTTGGTAAAACCAAGCAACACCAGATTCCGGAGGGGAAGCGGCGCATGGAGTTCCGGCAGTCGAGCAAACTCAGCGAGGTCTGTTACGAGATCCGCGGCCCGGTGATAGAGCACGCCAACGCGCTGGAGGAGGCGGGCCACAGCGTCCTGCGCCTGAACACCGGCAACCCCGCGCTCTTCGGCTTCGAGGCACCGGAGGAAATCCTCCAGGACATGATCCGGATGCTGCCGCAGGCGCACGGCTACACGGACTCGCGCGGCATCCTCTCCGCCCGCCGCGCCGTGGCCCAGCGCTACCAGGAGCGGGGCCTGGAGGTCGGCGTCGACGACGTCTTCCTCGGCAACGGCGTCTCCGAGCTGGTCTCGATGGCCGTACAGGCGCTGGTGGAGGACGGAGACGAAATCCTCATCCCCGCACCGGACTTCCCCCTCTGGACGGCCGTGACGACCCTGGCGGGCGGCAAGGCGGTCCACTACCTGTGCGACGAACAGGCCGACTGGTACCCGGACCTGGACGACATGGCGTCGAAGATCACCGACCGCACCAAGGCCGTCGTCATCATCAACCCCAACAACCCGACGGGCGCGGTCTACCCCAAGGAGATCATCGAGGGCATCCTCGACCTCGCCCGCCGGCACGGCCTGATGGTCTTCGCGGACGAGATCTACGACCAGATCCTGTACGACGACGCCGTGCACCACTCGGCCGCCGCGCTCGCCCCCGACCTGGTGGTCCTCACCTTCTGCGGTCTGTCGAAGACGTACCGCGTGGCGGGCTTCCGCTCCGGCTGGCTGGTTGTGACGGGCCCCAGGCAGCACGCGCGCAACTACCTGGAGGGCCTGACGATGCTGGCCTCCATGCGGCTGTGCGCCAACGCGCCCGCCCAGTACGCCATCCAGGCCGCGCTCGGCGGCCGCCAGTCCATCGACGAGCTGACCGCACCGGGCGGCCGCCTCCACGAGCAGCGCAACGTGGCGTGGGAGAAGCTCAACGAGATCCCCGGCGTGACGTGCGTGAAGCCGAAGGGCGCGCTGTACGCGTTCGCGCGCCTCGACCCGAAGGTGCACCGGATCCACGACGACGAGAAGTTCGTCCTCGACCTGCTGCTGCGGGAGAAGATCCAGGTGGTCCAGGGCACGGGCTTCAACTGGCCCGCCCCCGACCACTTCCGCATCCTCACACTTCCGCATGCGGACGATCTGGAGGCGGCGATCGGGCGGATCGGGCGGTTTCTGAGCGGGTATCGACAGTAGTCGAGCGCCGACTCCTGGGGCCGGCACCGTTCGAACTGACAGTCACGCCAGAGCGACCTCGCACCACACCGTCTTGGTGTACGGGTCTGCGCACGTGGTTCCCCAGTGGGTGGACAGGGCTTCGACGAGGTGCAGGCCGCGGCCGGACTCCGTTCCAGGGGAGGCCTGTTGGAGGGTGTCCGGGGCCGGGCGGGCGATGGTCGGGGCGGGGGTCCGTCAGTGCGATACGGAGCGTGGCGTCCTCGGGGTGGAGGGTCAGGCGGAGGCGGAAGTCGCGGCCTCCCACCCTGCCGTGCAGCGCCGCGTCCGCGGCGAGTTCGGCCACGAGCAGCATCGCCGTGCGGTGGGCCTCGGTGTCGTACGGCCGGCCCCAGGTATGGAGTTGCCCTGCTGCCAGGTGGCGGGCGAGGCGCCTCCGCGTCGCCGCCCGGACAGCCCCGGGGGAGGACCTGGCGCGCGACTGGACAAGGCGCAGCAGGTGATGCGTGCACTGCCGCGCGCCGAGGTCGAGAAGGAGAGCAGGCGGCTGGAGAAGGCCGCGATGCTCACCGATGACCGGAACCTTGCTCGGGGCTACATGGACCGGGCACGGCAGCTGCGGGAGGAGAACCCGCAGGCGCCCGCCGTGCAGCGGCCCCGTTGGGTGGGCAAGGCGCTGCGGGGCAGTGAGTCTGAGGTGCTGTACAAAAAAGGCCGAGGTGCTGTCGCTCGGCGGCGTCGAGGCCCTTGCCGCAGCGCTGGAGGCGGAGGTTCAGGCCGCGATCGACGCCTCACCGAGGATGCAGGTCCTGCGCGCCCGCGAGCGAGCGCTCGAGCGGCAGATCGGGCTGTTGAAGTCCCAGATCGGCGAGCTGCAGAAGGTCGACGGTCACGTCCTGCCGAAAGCCGACCGGTCCCGGAAGACCTGACGGCACAAGCCCCGGCCGGAGTGATGACCCGGCCGGCGCCCGGCCAATGCGACACCCCGATTCCAGTCCTGGGGCCTCATATGTCGGGTAACCCGAGGTCGGCGGCGCGTGTGCTCCTGCCGTCGCCGACCTCGGGATTTGAGCGGTGACGAACGCAGCCTGCGGGGCCAACTCCGTGATCCAGTGGCCGAGTCGCACCAGCCGGTGTAGCGTTGTGATCAGCAGTCGTGGTTCCGAAGTCCCGTTCGCCCGTGATCGCAGTCACGGGCGTTTTTGCTGTTCAACGCCTCTCCGGACCAGGGCGATCACCTCCGGATCCCGCACGGTGCGGGGCCCGATACGAGTCCCCTCGAAGGAGACAGGCACATGGCTACAGGCACTGTGAAGTGGTTCAACGCGGAAAAGGGCTTCGGCTTCATCGAGCAGGACGGCGGCGGCCCCGATGTCTTCGCCCACTACTCGAACATCGACGCCCAGGGCTTCCGGGAGCTGCAGGAAGGCCAAAAGGTGACCTTCGACATCACGCAGGGCCAGAAGGGCCCTCAGGCGGAGCACATCCGGCCCGCCTAACGACGCAGGAAGAGGCTCGAAGCCAGTGCATCCACTGGCCGGGTATGTGTCGGCCATCGCCCCGCCCCAGAGGCCTGTACGGTCCGGACGGCGGGGCGTTGTGCGTCGTGCAGCAGCTTGTGGCCGTCGAGGCGCTGCACACGTCGTCACGTTCCGGCAACAACTGCACGCGCTCCGTGCACAGCTGTCACGCTGCCGATCACTGACGTACGCCCGGCTGGCACCCCGCGTCCGGTTCCGCACCGGGAACGGGGTGCCACCGGGCGTTCCTCCCCGCTCTCCCGGCGTGAATCCGCCAGGACAGGTGACCCCCACTCGTTCGTGCGGGTAACCCGTCTCCATGAGTGACCGACCGCTGCTGCTCCTCGATGTCGACGGCCCCCTGAACCCCTTTCGCGCCGCATACCTGCGCCACCGCGGCTATGTGACCCGCAGGCTGCACCCCGCGAACTGGTCCGCGCGCCAGAAACCCGGCTCCCGGCGACTGCGCCGTGGGCTCCGGGTCCGGCTGCATCCCGGGCACGGGGCGCGGCTGCTCGCGCTGCCGTACGAACTGGCCTGGGCCACCACCTGGATGCACGAGGCGAACGAGATGATCGCCCCGGTCATCGGGCTGCCCGAACTGCCCGTCATCGAATGGCCCGAGCTGTTCGCCAGGGACCCCGAGGGCCTGTACTGGAAGATGCGGACCGTCGTGGAGTGGGCGGCCGGACGGCCGTTCGTGTGGGTCGACGACATGATCACCGACCTCGACGTCCAGCATGTCACCGACCATCACGACGGCAGGGCGCTGCTGCTGCCGGTCGACGCGCGCCGGGGACTGGGGGCGCGTGAGTTCGCCGAACTGGAGCAGTGGGCTCGTAGTCTCTGAGGCATGGGTGATCTCTTCCTCATCCGGCACGGTGAGACCGAGTGGTCGCGGTCCGGGCGGCACACCGGGTGGACGGACGTACCGCTGACCGAGCACGGCCGCGAGGAGGCACGTCGTCTGGTGCCACTGATCCGGTCCCACCGGATCGGCGCCACGTTCGTCAGCCCCTTGCAGCGGGCCCGGGAGACGGCGCAGCTGATCGGCATCGATGGCGCCCGCGTCGACGCGGACCTGCGAGAATGGGACTACGGCGGCTACGAGGGCATGACGACCGTCGAGATCCAGCGCACCCGGCCGGGCTGGTTCCTGTTCAGCGACGGGGTCGCGCCCGGACCGCCCGAGCATCCCGGCGAGACTCCGGAACAGGTCGGCGAGCGTGCCGACCGCGTCCTCGGCAAGGTCGACGCCACCCTCGCCAACACCGAGGGCGGCGTCGTCCTGGTGGCCCACGGCCACTTCCTGCGTGTCCTGACCGCCCGCCGCCTCGGGCTGCCCCCGTCGGCCGGAGCGCTGTTCCAGCTCGCGACGGGGACCCTGTGCCGGCTGGGCACGGAGCACGGGCGGCCCGTGATCGCGGGGTGGAACATCCGGCCGGCGGTCTAGGGCCGACGGTCCGGGGCCTGCGGTCGTGGGCCGGGGACTGTCAGACCCGGGTCGTAGTCTTCGAAAGGGGACGACCAGTACGCCGGGCGGGCCCTGTCAGCAGGCTGTTTCCCGGGGAGGAGGACTTCGTGACGCGACCGCCGACCGCCGCTCAGCGGCGGGTGATCGATGCCGCCGAGCCGGTGACCGGGCGGTTGAGGGGGACAGAGGCGCAGCTGGCGGCGCTGGTGAAGCGGGGGCTCGCCTTCCGCCATGCGCGACCGCCGCACGACCACTTCCTGACGCCGGCGGGGCATCGCATACGGGAGGAGGAGGCGGCGCCGGAGGCTCCTGAGGGGGCCGAGGCGTCCGCGGAGGCGACCGGCGTATTCGCCGCGCGCGTCGGGGGCGAGGAGGACCCGTCCGCCTCCGGCCCCGCCCGCCTCCGTGAGGTGCACAGCGCCTGGCAGGGCCTGCTGGAGCTGCGCCGGATGACCAATCCGGACGGCGCCAGGGACCGGCCGTGCGGCTGGGAGCGTCAGCATCTGGTGCAGGCCGCCGCACTCGCCCTGGAGGCGGCGGGACACCGACCGGCGGGGCCGGATGCCAATGCCGCGGGCTACCGGGTCCGTGCGACCCCGCAGCCGGAGGCGATCGCCGTGTTCGAGCCGGCCGGCGAGGAGCTGCGCTCCTGCGCGGCCACGCTGGACAAGGCCGGCTGGCAGGTGAGCGAGCACACCGAGCCGCGCACACAGGCGCGTTATCTGCTGGCGTCACCCCGCCGCACATGAGGAGGCATGCCAAGATCGGTCGGTCAGATCGCCCACCAGTACGAGGAGAGGAAACGGTGACCGAAACCTTCTCCGTCCCTGTGACCGTCCGCGGGTACGAGACCGACGTGCAGGGACACCTCAACCAGGCTGTGTACATCAACTACGCGGAGCACGCCCGCTGGTCGTTACTGCAGGCGGCGGGCATCAGCCAGGCCGGCCTGATAGCCGAGGGCGTCGGCCCGGTCGCACTGGAGACCACCATCCGCTACCGGCGGGAGCTGCTGGCCGGCGACGAGGTGGAGGTCACCTGTGGCTTCGCCTGGGGTGAGGGCAGGACCTTCCGCATCGAGCAGACCATCCGCAAGGCCGACGGCACGGTGGCGGCCGAGATCACGGCGGTCGGCGGCCTCCTGAACCTCGAGGAGCGGAAGCTGGTGCCGAACCCGCAGAAGTTCTTCAGGGCACTGGCGACGGATCCGGGACTGTTCGGACTGTAGGCCGGACGCCCCTACTCCGCCCTCTCGCGAGCCTCGTCGTACGCCGCCGTGAGCAGAATGAGTGCGGTGTGGGGTGGTGTCCGGATCTCACCGGGCACCACCGCCCCCCAACCGCGGCTCACTCCCGTCTGAACGCCCCCTTGTTGTCCTCGGCCCACTCCCGGTACGCCCGCGCCGGCCGCCCGAGCAACTCCGGTACGTCGTCGGTGACGACAGCGTTGCCGCCCCTGCGGACGAAGGCGACGCCGGCCAGGATGCCCTCCGCCTGCGCGTCGTCGAAGCCCCAGGCGGTGATCAGGTGCTCGCGTGTCTCCCCCGGCGAGAGATCCTGCGTGGCGATCGGGTGGCCGAGGACCAAGGCGAGCACGGCGGCCTGTCCGGGGACGCTGATCGCCTCCGGCCCGGTCAGGGTGTACGTCCGCCCTGCGTGCCCGCCGTCGACGAGAGCCCGCGCCGCGGCCTCGGACACGTCTCGGGGATCGATCACCCCCGACGGCCCGTCACCGGTCATGTTCGGCACCGGCTTGCCCTCCCTGACGGCCGGCACCCAGCTCAGCGTGTTCGAGGCGAAGGACGAGGCCCGCAGGATCGTCCACTCGGTGCCGCTGTCCCTCACGGCCTGCTCACCGGCCACGTGCCAGGTGCCGGACGGGCCGACCTCGGGATCCCCCGTCGCGATCGCGGAGAGCTTCACCAGCCGCCCGACGCCCGCCGCACGCGCCGCCGCAACCAGAGCCTGGTCGTGCCGCGCGTCCGGACCGAGTGCGCCCAGCAGGAACGCGGCCGTCGCCCCCGACATCGCGCCGTCCAGGGAAGCCGGGTCGAGGTAGTCCCCGCGCACCACCTCCACTCCCGAGGGCACTCGGGCCTTCGCCGGGTCCCGGGTAAGGGCGCGCACCTTCTCGCCGCGCGCCGCGAGCTGTCGTACGAGTTCACTGCCGATGGTGCCCGTGGCACCCGTCACGAGGATCATGTCCTCCACGGTGAGCCGGGCGGGGCCCCGCTCTCTTGGAAATTCCGGCACGGTTGGCCCGCCCTCCGGGCCGTGCGGCTCACTTACGGTGGAGGGGTGACGAACGCCCGCGCCGAGCAGGCCCTGCCCGTCCCCGAAGCCCTGGGTCCCTGGATCACCGGGATCAGGACCGTGTCCGTCGCCGGGCCGCCCGAGGAGGCGTTCGTCCACCTCCCGGACGCAGTCACCAAGGTCGTCGTACGCGTGGCAGTGACCGGGCACCGCGACGTCCTCGCCGTCGGTCCACGGGTGCGGGCCTCCTACCACGACAGCAAGATCCTCGCCTCCTGCGTGGAGCTGCGCCTCGCGCCGGGCACGGCGCGCCCCCTGCTGGGCATCCCGGCGGCCGAACTGGTGGGCAGGGTCGTGCCGCTCGGCGAACTGCCGGGCGGGACGGCACGTCAACTGGACCACGAGTTGCGATGGTTGACGCCCGAGGAGACGGTGTCCCACCTCACGGACGCGCTGCCCGAGCGGCTGACCGCCACGGCGGACCGCACCCGCACCGAGCTGGTACGGGCCGGGGTCGACGCGATGTCGGTGCGGATCGGTCACGTACCGGGGCAGGTCAGGGAGGTAGCCCGCGAACTGGCCGTCAGTGAGCGGCAGTTGCGCAACCTCTTCGCGGAGGGCGTAGGCCTGTCCCCCAAGCACTACGCCCGCATCAACCGCGTACGCGCGGTCCTCACGCACGCCACGACTGCTCCCTGGGCCGAACTCGCCGCCGCCACCGGCTATTACGACCAATCGCACATGACGTCCGACTTCCGGGCCCTGATGGGCGTCCCGCCGCGCTCGTACTTCACCGGCCGGCTGCCCGCGGCCACTCCCTGCCAGGCAGGCCCCCGCACCTGAATTCGGATGCGACAGACGGTCGCCACCTGCGAAGCTGCGGTCCCATGTCCGCACGACGCGTGAAACCCAGCCGCTACATCTCCGTCGACATCGAGGCCGACGGCCCGATTCCCGGGCCGTACTCCATGCTGAGCCTCGGCGCCGCCGTCGCGGGAGTGCAGGACGCCGACGGATTCACTCCCGCCGACCCCGAGGAACGTACCTTCTACCGTGAACTGCGGCCGATCAGCGGGGAGTTCGTGCCGGAGGCGCTGGCGGTGAGCGGCCTCGACCGCGAGCGGCTGAAGGCCGAGGGTAGTGAACCGGCCATCGCCCTCTCCGAGTTCAGCGACTGGGTGCGCGAGGTGAGCGCGGGTGCCCAGCCGGTGATGTGCGGCTACCCGGCCTCGTACGACTGGACATTCCTGTACTGGTACCTGATCCGCTTCACCGGAGCCAGCCCGTTCGGCCACTCGGGCTGTCTCGACATGAAGACGCTGTACGCGACGAAGGCACGGTTGCCGCTGCGGGCGGTGGCGAAGGGCACGATGCCGCGCGAGCTGCTGTCGCGCCGTAGGCACACGCATCATGCCCTCGACGACGCCATCGAGCAGGCCGAACTCCTCGCCAACCTCATGACGTGGCCGGGTCCCGAGTAGGCACGGGCACCTGATTGAAGCCGTAGTACAGGGCGATCAGTCCGTGTGCGGCCAGGGTGAGCGGCGCCGACACGAAGGCCAGGCCCACGGTCATCGGGTAGGCCAGGGACCCCAGGGCGAACCGGACGCGTGTCGCCCGCGCCGCCGGGACGTCGACGCGGGGGTCGAAGAGGTGGCCCGTACGGGTGAGGTGCCACCACAAGGCGTGGAAGGCGAGGGCCATGGCCACCATGACCAGGCTGTAGACCGCCGCCGCCACATGCGAGGCCTCGTCCTCCTGCAGATACTCGGCCAGCATCGCCGTCGGCCACGGCACCACGGCCACCACCATCAGGACCAGCAGGTTCAGGAACATCAGCGTGCGATCGACCCGGGCGACGTAGCTCAACAGCTGATGATGGTTGATCCATATGATGCCGATGAACAGAAAGCTGACCACATACGCGGCGTACGAGGGCCACTGCGCGCCCAACGCGTGCCACAGGTTTCCGTGTTCACCGACCTTGGGGACCTTGATCTCCAGGATGAGCAGAGTGATGGCGATGGCGAAGACGCCGTCGCTGAATGCCTCGACGCGGCTGGACTCATTCATGGCACACAGGGTGCACCATCACCAGGACCGTTCCGGGGCGCGCGCGTCCACACGCGCCCCGGGCACGGCCGCCGTGGGCCCCGCTCGGGTCCACGGCCGCCGGCCGGGAGCCGTCCCTCCCGGCCGGAGACCTCCAACTGGTCAGCCCCGCGCGGCGATCCGCGCCAGGCGCTGAGCCTCCTGCCGCGTGGAGCGGGCGATCTCGTCCTCGTCGACGTGCAGCAGACGGCCGTTCTCGACGACCGGTTCGCCGTTGACGAGGGAGAGCGTGACGGGGGCGGCCGCACCGAAGACCAGCGCGGTCACGGGGTCCGCGATCGAGGCATGGGCGAGCGTGTCGAGCTTCCACAGCACCAGGTCCGCCAGCTTGCCCGGCTCCAGCGAGCCGATCTCCGCGGCGCGGCCCAGGACCTGGGCACCCCCGTACGTACCCAGGCGCAGTGCCTGACGGGCGTTCAGGGCGGCCTCGCGATGGGCGCCCAGGCGGTTGATCAGGAGCGCGTTGCGCAGCTCGGTGTGGAGTTCGCCGGACTCGTTGGACGCCGTGCCGTCGACGCCGAGGCCGACCGGGACGCCGGCCGCCAGCATGTCGGGGACGCGGGCGATACCCGCCGCCAGACGGGCGTTGGACGACGGGCAGTGGGCGACGCCCGTCCCCGTCCGGGCGAAGGCGGCGATGTCGGAGTCGTTCATATGGACGCAGTGCGCCATCCACACGTCCTCGCCGAGCCAGCCCGTGGACTCGAAGTAGTCGGTCGGGCCCATGCCGAACAGTTCGTGGCAGAACTTCTCCTCCTCGACCGTCTCGGAGCCGTGGGTGTGCAGCCGTACGCCCTTGCGGCGGGCCAACTCGGCGCCTTGCGCGAGGAGTTCGGTGGAGACCGAGAACGGGGAGCAGGGGGCCACCGCGACCTGGGTCATGGCGTCGAAGGAGGAGTCGTGATGTGCGTCGATGGTCGCCTCGGTGGCGGCCAGCGCGCCCTCCAGCGTCTCGACGGCGAAGTCCGGCGGCAGACCGCCGTCCTTCTCGCTGCGGTCCATGGATCCGCGGGCGAGGGTGAAGCGGACGCCCATCTCCCGGGCGGCACGGATGATGGCTCCGGACAGGTCGCCGGAGTCCTTCGGGAAGACATAGTGGTGGTCCATGGCGGTGGTCACGCCACCGCGGGCCATCATCGCGAGCGAGCCCTGCGCGGCCGCGTACACCATCGTCTCGTCGATGCGGGCCCACGTCGGGTAGAGCGCGACGAGCCAGTTGAAGAGGTTGTGGTCCGTGGCCAGGCCCCGGGTGATCCACTGGTAGAAGTGGTGGTGGGTGTTGACCAGGCCGGGGGTCACGAGGTGGCCGGACGCGTCGATGCGGCGTACGACGTTCTCCAGGCCCTCGGGGGCCTTGCCCGCGCCGACCGCCTCGATGCGGTTGCCGGCGACGACGACGTGTCCCGAGGCGTGCTCGGTGTCGTCGGCGTCCACGGTCGCGATCGAACAGTTCTCGATGACGATGCGCCGGGCTGCTGCCATGGTTCGTCCCTTTCGCTCTGTGGAGGGGGCACGGCAGGACCCTGGGAGTTTGAGTGCCGCGGCCGGGGCCGCGGGTGCCGAAGGAGGAGGGGGTGCCCCCGGTGGACCAGGAGCACCCGGGTACGTCAGAGGTTGGTGAGGTCCACCGGGATCCGTGCCTCGCAGCCGTCCCGCAGGACGGTCGCCTCGATCAGGCCGTAGGGGCGGTCGGCGGCGTAGTACACCTCATTGTCGTTCTTCAGCCCGAACGGCTCCAGGTCCGCCAGGAAGTGGTGCTTGTTCGGGAGCGAGAAGCGGACCTCGTCGATCTCGGTGCGGTGGTCGATGATGCGTGCGCCCATCCGGTACAGCGTCTGCTGCAGCGACAGGGAGTACGTCTCGGCGAATGCCTGGAGCATGTGCTTCTTCGTCTGCTCGTAGGACTTCTCCCAGTCGGGCATCTCCTGCGCGTCGTCACTCCAGTTGAACCGCCAGCGGCCGGAGACCTCGGTGGCCAGAATGCGGTCGTACGCCTCGGGAAGCGTCGTGTACTTGTCCTTGACGTAGCCCCAGAACTCGGAGTCGGTCGAGTTCATCACGACGAGGTCCTTGAGTCCGGAGACGACCTCCCACGACGAGCCGTCGTAGGTGATCTGCGTCAGGCGTGTCTCCTGGCCCTTGCGGACGAAGGAGTGCGCGCCCTCGCCGGAGTGCTCGATCCGGTCCCAGGCGTACTCCTCGATGCGGATACGGGCCCGGTGGATGGGCTCCTGCGAGGTCACGAAGTGCCGGGCGAGGTGGATGCCGAACTGCTCGGCGGACTCGATGCCGTACTCCTTGGCGAACGCGTACACCGTGTTCTTGGTGGTGTCGGTCGGCAGGACGTTGGCGTTCGAGCCGGAGTAGTGGACCTCGTCCATGTCGCCGGAGAGCGAGACGGAGACGTTCAGGTCCCTGATGTGGTGGGTGGCGCCGTCCCGCGTGATCTTGACGACTCGGTTCTCGGCCTTGCCGTACTGGTTCTGTCCCAGGATGGGCATCTTTAGCTAGCTCCCTCGGTAAACGGAGTAGCCGAACGGGTTGAGCAGCAGCGGCACGTGGTAGTGCTCGCCCGGCACGACGGCGAACGTGATCGCCACCTCCGGGAAGAACACTCCTGCGGCACCGCTGTCCCGATTCGCGGGGGCGTCCTGCTGCGCATCGGCTTGCTTCTTCACGGACTTCTCGAAATACGCCTCGACGGCGAAGTCGAGCCGTACGTGGGTGGTGCCCTCCGGCAGCGCCGGGAGGTCCTTGCACCGGCCGTCCCCATCGGTCGCGGAGCCGCCGAGCGCCTGCCAGTCCGCATCACGCCCGGCGCGGGCGGAGAGGCGGACGGCAACGCCCTCGGCGGGGCGGCCGACGCTGGTGTCCAGGATGTGCGTGGACACGGAGGCGGTGGTGCTGGTGCTCATGTCTGTGCGTCCTCTTCGACGAGTCGGGCCAGCCGGATACGGTTGATCTTGCCCAGCTCGGTGCGCACGATCTCGCGCTCCTGCTCCGGCGCGTTGCCGATCCGTTCCTTGACCGCGTCACGCATCTGCTCACCGGTCTTCCCCGTCGCACAGATCAGAAAGACGTGGCCGAACTTCTCCTGGTAGGCCAGGTTGAGTTCGAGCATCTCCGCCCTGAGCTCCTCGGAGGCGCCGGCCATGCCGCGCTGTTCCCGCGCCGAGGCGGGGTCACCGGGCTTGGGGCGGCCGATCGGCGGGTGCCCGGCCATCGCCTCCTCCAGGTCCGCCGTGGTCAGCTCGGCCATGGCGGCGTCGCTCGCGGCGTAGAGGTCGTCGGCGGTGGTGAACGGGCGCGCGGCGAGCAGCCGCCCGGCCCACGCCGTGGAGGCACACGCCTCGTGGAGGGCGGCCAGGGCCGCCGGCTCGGCCAGGGCGTTGAACCGGGCCAGGCCCGGCGGCGTGGAAGTCGAAGTCACGGGGGCCTCCGTGGCCGGGGGGCTGAACGGGATGCGAACAGCTAACGCCCTCCACGACACAGGCGTCAACAGTTTGTTGAAAATTCGGGGTAACAAATACCGCCGCCCGGAAAGCAGGGCGGCGGTCATTCGTACCAGGGGTGGTTCAGGAGTCCTTCTCACGGTTCAGGTAGTTGTAGACGGTGAAGCGGCTGACGCCGAGGGCGCTCGCCACGGTCTCCACGCCATGCCGTACGGCGAAGGCGCCGCGCGCCTCCAGAGCCCGTACGACCTCCTGCTTGTCCTTGCGGTCCAGATCGGCCAGCGGCTTGCCTCGCTTGCGCTCCATCGCGGCCAGGATGTGATCGAGCGAGTCGGCCAGTTGCGGCAGGCGTACGGCGACGGCGTCGGCGCCCTCCCAGACGAGCACGACATCGTCGGGGCCGGCCTGGTCCGGGGGCAGCATCTCGCCCCCCATCGCGTCGACCAGCGGTTTCACGGCGGTGATGAAGGGCTCGTCCCCGGTGCCGGTCATTCGCCCTCCCCGATCACGTTGACCTGAAGCGAGATCCGGGTGGCACCGGCCTCCAGCGTCTTGCGCAGCACCGCGTCCAGGGCGGTGAGCACGGCGTCGGCGCCGCCCTCGGCGGTGTTGCCGAACGGGCCCACGTCCACCGCGTCCAGTTCGGCGGCCTCGATGACCTCGCGCGCGACCAGCGCATGCGCGGGCGCCTCGTCGAGGTCGAAGGGCTCGGTCGTGAACTCCACTCGCAATCGCATAATGCCCCCAAAACACGGATCTGACCTGCGCTTTTACCTGGGCCGCCCATCGCGAGGGCACAGCAGGGCACAACAGGCTAGCCGACGCGGGGCCCATCCTGCCCAGGGGACCGGAAGCTGCCGTCGCCCCGGTCAGGGCAGGGACTGCTCGGCCCAGATGATCTTGCCGTCCGCGGTGTAACGGGTTCCCCAGCGCTCGGTGAGCTGGGCGACGAGGAACAGTCCGCGCCCGTCCTCGTCCTCGTACCGGGCCCGGCGCAGCCGGGGCGAGGTGCTGCTGCCGTCGGAGACCTCGCAGATCAGCGCGCGATCGCGGAGCAGCCGCAGCTGGATCGGACCGGTCGCGTGCCGGATGGCGTTGGTGACCAGTTCGCTGGCGACGAGTTCGGTGGTGAAGGCCAGCTCGTCCAGGCCCCAGGCGGTCAGCTGGTCGAGGACCGCCGCTCGGGAGCGGGAGACGACCGCCGGATCGCTGGGAAACTCCCACTGGGCGACCTGCTCGGCCCCCAGGGCGTGTGTACGGGCGACCAGGAGGGCCACGTCGTCGCTCGGCCGGGCGGAGAGCAGTGCGTCGAGGACCGCCTCACAGGTGTCCTCAGGTGCCCGGTCGGCGCAGGCCAGGACGGTGCGCAGCTGGGCCAGGCCGGTGTCGATGTCCCGGAACCTGTCCTCGATCAGACCGTCGGTGTAGAGCACCAGTTGACTGCCCTCGGCCAGCTCCAGCTCGACGGTCTCGAACGGCACTCCGCCCAGCCCGAGCGGCGGACCCGACGGCAGATCCACGAAGTCCACCGCACCGTCGGGTCCGACGACCGCGGGGACCGGGTGCCCGGCACGGGTGAGAGTGCAACGCCGGGACACCGGGTCGTACACGGCGTACAGACAGGTCGCGCCGACGATTCCGGAGTCCGGGTGAGTGGGCTCCACCGCCCAGCCCTCGCCCCGGTCGAGACGCCCGACCAGGTCGTCCAGGGAGGTGAGAAGGTCGTCGGGCGACAGATCCAGGGAGCAGAAGTTGTGCACGGCGGTGCGCAGCCGGCCCATGGTCGCGGCGGCATGCAGACCGTGACCGACCACGTCGCCGACCACCAGCGCCACCCGGGCGCCGGACAGCGGAATGACGTCGAACCAGTCACCGCCCACCCCGGCCTGGGCCGGCAGATAGCGGTAGGCCACGTCGACGGCGCTCTGCTCGGGCCGCCCCCGGGGCAGCAGGCTGCGCTGCAGGGCGAGTGCGGTGTTGTGCTCGCGCGTGTAGCGGCGGGCGTTGTCGATGCAGATCGCGGCGCGGGCGGCCAGCTCCTGGGCGAGGGACAGGTCGTCGTCCTCGAAGGGAGCGGGCTTCTCGGAGCGGTAGAAGCTCGCCACGCCCAGGATCGTGCCGCGGGCCCGCAGGGGCACTGTGATCAGGGAGTGGATGCCCTCCGCGAGCGCCCGCCCGAACCGTGCCGGTTCCTGAGCGATCCAGCCCTCGGCCTCGGCCAGGACGGGTTCGAGCACGGACTGCCCGCTCTCCAGGCAGCGGACCTGTGGGGTGGACGGAACGTACTGGACGGGGTCGCCGATGCCGTACACGGGCAGTTCCTCGCGTACGGTGCCCACCGCGACCCGGCGCAGCGGACTCTCCGCCCCGAGGAACCCGGGCTCCTCGCCGAACAGCACGGAGTCGGGCAGGTCGACGACCATCAGGTCGGCGAACCGGGGGACGGTCACCTCGGCCAGTTCCTCCGCGGTGCGGGCGACGTCCAAAGTGGTGCCGATGCGCACACTGGCGTCGTGCAGCAGCTCCAGGCGCCTACGGGCCAGTACGGCCAGCCGACCGACGCCGGGCTCACCGACGAGCAACAGCCAGCCCTCTGCGCCGACACCGCCGTCACCGCCGGCCGCTCCGGTCGGGATCCGGGGTTCGGGGCCGGCCACGGTGGGCGGAGGCGACCCCGGTGCCGTCGACGGGGGCGGGGACAACGGTCCGAGGGTGTGCGGGACTCCCGGGAGTGTTCCGACGGACCGCGGTACCGTGGCGAGCGGTGTGGCGGGCGGTGCCGACGGGATGGCCACGGCCGGCGCAGCCACCGGCACCGTCCCCACCGGCTCCGCCGGGGCGGTGAGCGCGACATGGCGCAGGCGCGGGCCGCCGAGAACACGGGCCTCGACGACCACACCCGTCTCACCGGCCGCTCCCATCACCGGGCGGCGCACCAGCGTGGCGACCCGCCCGCCGGAGAGGGCCACCTCGTCGAGGGTGCACTGCGGTGAGGCGATGAGCTCCTCGGCCTTCTCCCTCAGCACGGCCAGGTCGATCCGGCCGAGGCCGCTGCTTTCGGGACCGTCCCCGAGCCCTGCCTGCGCAACCTCCGGCAGCCGGAGCGGCCCTCCGGCACCGCCCACGTCCTGGCAGGCCCGCCGGTACGCGGCAAGCAGCGCCCGTTCCCGTTCCGTGGACTGTTCCAGCAGGCGCGCCTCGATGTCGTGGACGGCCTCACGCACCAGCCCGAGCATGCCGGGGTCGCCGTCGTCACGCAGGCAGGTGAGGTCGAGAATGCCCTCGATGCGCCCGCTGAGGGGGTTGCGGATGGGCGCGCCGGCGCAGGCGAAGGGCCGCAGACAGTCGGCGAAGTGCTCACGGCCCACGACGTAGATCGGGCTTCGCGCGGCCAGTGCGGTGCCGACGCCGTTGGTGCCCGCGGCCCGCTCCGAGGCGTCGAAGCCGGGGGCGAAGTTCACCTCGTCGAGATGCTCGCGCAGCTGCCGGTCACCGCCGTACCGCTCGACCATGCGGGCCTGTGCGTCGCAGAGCGCCACCGCCACGTTCACATTGGCGAGCGAGGCGGTCAGGCCCTTCAGGACCGGGTCGGCCGCGCGCAGGAACCGGTCGTCCAGCGCCAGGTCCGAGGCATAGGGAACCACCAGCCGATGCGGCTCGACCCCTCCGGACCTGCACCGTTTCCAGGACTCGAGGACCGAGCCCCGGACGTCCGTGTCGACCCGCGCACCGGCCAGAAAGCGCTCATGGGCATCGACGAGTCCGCCGATGTCGTCCCAGGCGACGGACAACCCGCTCACTTCCCTACATGGAGCCAGCCCCGTCGCGCGCCGCTGTTCGGGTCGTTCCGGGGAAGCACTCCAGCCCTCGGTATGCCCATTATGACTCGAATCACACCTAAGACGTACGGGGTCCGGAGGCCCTCGGGGCGACCCCCACCGGGCGGCCGATCATGCAGCGCGCCGACGAGAACTCCGGGCCGGTCACCCGGCAGACGGACCGCGGCCGGGCCCTGGTGCGGGCACCGGAAAACAGGCCCTGACCAGACGTCAGCCGGGGGTGCAAACCCGGAAAAATTGAGAGAAACACCTGGAAGTGATATCTGTCGATTACTGGGCCGTGCGCCTGGCGGACATGTCTCCCCAGGAGGGAGGTCATCCCGATGACCACCGGAGCGGAGCAGGAACTTCCCGAGTTGTACGGGCAGAACAAGTCGACGCTGGGCCGGTTGATCGCCCATGGAGGGCTCGGGCGCGCCGAAGAGGGCCCCGACGGCCGCCTCCGCGCCCACGTGCGCATTGTGCCCGACGAGCTGATGTGGGAGCCCTCGATCGTGGTCATGCCGCACGGCGGCGACCTGGAGATCGAGCTGGTCAACGACGACACGAACACGCACTGCGCACTCCTGCCGAGCAACGGGGACAGCAAATGGATGTGGCTTCCGGTCTACTCCAAGGGAACGACCGTGATCAACCTCGACGGCCCGGGCTACTACTGGTTCGGCTCCAATGTGGGCAATGACGAGGGCCGCGGCCTCGTCGGGGTGATCGCCGTGCTGGGGGACGTTCCGCAGGAGGCCCGCCTCGACCGTCCGGAACAGCCACGGCCGTAGCAAGGCGAAACGGCTGCAGCAGGGCGAAACGTCCGTAGCAGGGCATGCAGCCACGGCCGTGGAAGGCGCCGCGGAATGGTCGCCCGGCGACCGCAGGCCCCGGCTAGGAGGATTCCATGGAGTACATTCAGGCGCCGCCGGCCGTCAATTTCGCCGATTTGAGCACCATGGTCGGCACCGCGCCGCCCGTGGCACAGAACGTGACCTACGAACGCATACTCCAGGCCCGTGCGGAGCCGCAGAACTGGCTCACCTACTACGGTGCCTACGACGGGCAGCGGTACAGCCCGCTGGACCAGATCAATGTCGAGAACGTCGAGCGCCTCACTCCCGCCTGGGTGTTCCAGTTCGGCTCGTCCGGCTTCCACGCGGGCCAGTCGACCTATGCGTTCGAGGCCGCTCCGGTCGTCGTGGACGGGGTCATGTACGTCACGGGCTGGGACGGTTGGGTCTGGGCCCTCGACGCCGCGACGGGGCGGCAACTGTGGCAGTACAAGCACGCGATCCCCTTCGATGTCTCCCTCTGCTGCGGCAACGTCAACCGCGGGGTCGCGGTCGCTCACGGGAAGGTCTTCGTCGTCACCCTGAACGCCCATGTGATCGCACTCGACGCCGTCACCGGCGAGCTCGTCTGGGACACGACGAACGGAGACGTGCGGGCGGCGGAGAGCGCCACGGTCGCTCCCCTCGTCGTGAAGGACAAGGTCATCGTGGGCAGCTCCGGCGGGGAATTCGGGGTGCGCGGCCACATCGACGCCTACTCCCTCGAGACCGGCGAGCGCCTCTGGCGTACGTACACGGTGCCCAAGCCCGGCGAGCCGGGGTCGGAGACCTGGCCGGACGGCCCGGCCTGGGCCCGGGGCGGTGGCAACACCTGGATCACGGGAACGTACGACCCGGAGCTGAACCTCCTCTACTGGGGGACCGGCAACCCGGCACCCGACTTCGACGGAGGCGTCCGTGAGGGCGACAACCTCTACACCGACAGCGTCCTCGCGCTGAACCCCGACAACGGCGACATCCGCTGGCACTACCAGTGCACCCCGCACGACGTGTGGGACTACGACAGCAACATGGAGTGCATCCTCTACGACCTGGACGGGCAGAAGCTGCTGGCCCACTTCGACAAGAACGGATACCTCTTCACACTCAACCGTGCGAACGGTGAGCGGGTCCGGGTGACCCCCTTCGGTGAACGCATCACGTGGGGCGAGATCGACCCTGGCGGCAACGTGACGCCCAAGGTGTTCCCCGAGAAGGAGGGCGAGCCGGTCCACTTCTGGCCGGGCCCGGCCGGCGCCAAGGAATGGACGCACGCGGCCTACAGCCCGCGAACGGAGCTGTTCTATGTGCCGGTACAGGACGTCGGCTCCGAAGTCACGCTGCGCCACAGGGAGTTCAAGGAGAGCATCCCCTACTGGGGAGCGAGCGTCACCGTGGACGCCGACAACATGCAGGGGTTCGTGAAGGCCATCTCCGCCGCCACGGGCGAGGAGGTGTGGAGGTGGCGCAACGACACGCCGATCAGCGCGTCGGTGCTGGCCACAGGAGGGGATCTGGTCTTCGTCGGCAAGCCGTCGGGAGAGTTCAACGCGTTCAACGCGCGCACCGGAGAGCTGCTGTGGCAGTTCCAGACGGGAAGCGGCCACCACAGCAGCCCGACGACCTACAGCGTCGACGGAAGGCAGTACATCGCCGTGCCGGTCGGATGGGGCAGCTGGGTCGAAGGGATCGTCCCCGCGATGCTGGGGGCCTCCCACGGCGACGCCGTCTTCGCCTTCGCACTGCCCCAGTAGCCGGCCATCAGAAAGAGGTGACAGCCGTGGACCGGGAAAGCGTCGTCGACCAGGCCCAGTTGGACGATTGGGAGCCCCCTGCCTTCGAGGAGATCAGGGTGTCGGCCGAGGTGACCGCCTACATGGGCGTATGGGATCCCGACGACGACCAGAGGGAGTGACTGGACACGACCGGACAACTGTGGATCCGAGGGCCATGGTGACGGCAACGGAAACCGAGAGCTTCGTGGCGGCACTGCGCGCGCAGTCCCGGCACTACCACGACCGGCATCCCTTCCACCGGACGATGAACGAGGGAGGGCTCAGCCGCCGCCGGCTCCAGGCCTGGGCCGCCAACCGCTTCTACTACCAGAAGAACCTGCCTCTCAAGGACGCGGCCATCCTCGCCAACTGCCCTCATCGCGAGGTACGCCGCCGCTGGGTCCGGCGCATCATCGACCACGACGGTACGGCGGAGGGCGAGGGCGGGATCGAGGCCTGGCTGCGGCTGGGCGAGGCGATGGGGCTGACACGGGCGGAGATGCAGGACGAGCGGCACGTCGTCCCCGGGGTGCGGTTCGCCGTCGACGCCTATGTCACCTTCGCCCGCACCCGGCCGTGGACCGAGGCGGTGGCCTCCTCGCTGACCGAGTTGTTCGCGCCGGACCTGATGGCCGAACGCCTCGCCGCGTTCGAACGCCACTATCCCTGGATCGACGGTCGGGGTCTCGACTACTTCCGGGCCCGTCTGACGCAGGCTCCCCGCGACGGCGAACACGCCCTGCAGGTGGTGAGGGAGTACTGCCGGAGCACGGACGAGCAGGCGGGCGCCCTGGCCGCACTGTCCTTCAAGTGCGACGTCCTGTGGAGCATGCTGGATGCCATCGAACGGGCCTGTGGTGACGGTTAGCGATGCGGACCGCCCCCGCCTGGCGCCGCACGTACGGCTGACATTCGACCCGGCGCGGGAGCGGCACGTCCTGCTGGCGCCGGAGGCGGTCTCCGTTGTGAACGGCACCGGTGCGGCCGTTCTGGGACTGTGCGACGGACAGCGGACCGTCGCCGAGATCGTGGCGGAGCTGAGCGGACGGTACGACCGAGTGGCCGCCGACGAGGTCCGGCTCTTCCTCGCCCGCCTCGCCGCCGGGCGATGCGTGGAGGTCGGCGATGGATAAACCCTTCGGACTGCTGGCCGAGCTGACCCATGCCTGCCCGCTGCACTGCCCGTACTGCTCCAATCCGCTGGAACTCGCCGAGGTCCGCACCGAGTTGACGACCCAGGAGTGGCGGCGGGTGCTGGCCGAGGCCGCGGAGCTGGGAGTCCTGCAGTTGCACCTCTCCGGAGGTGAGCCGCTCCGGCGCCGCGATCTCGTCGAGATCGTGCACGGCGCCGACGAGTTGGGTCTGTACACCAACCTCATCACGAGCGCGGTCGGGCTCTCGCCGCGCCGCGCCGGGCAACTGCGCGCCGCGGGCCTCGACCATGTGCAGATCAGCGTCCAGGCCGACGAGCCCGCCCTCTCCGACCGCATTGCCGGCACACCGTCCTTCGCACGCAAGACGGCGGCGGCCCGGCTGGTGAAGGAGCTGGGCTGGCCCCTCACACTGAACGTGGTCCTCCACCGGCACAACATCGACCGGGTCGGCCCCATCCTCGACCTGGCCGAGGAACTGGGGGCCGACCGCATCGAGCTGGCCAACACGCAGTACTACGGCTGGGCCTGGCACAACCGGGACCGGCTGTTGCCGAGCAGGGCCCAGCTGGAGCGCGCCGAGCCGGTGGTCCGTGCGGCCCGCGAACGTCTGCGGGGCCGTATGGAGGTCATCTACGTGATCCCCGACTACCACAGCCGGTATCCGAAACCCTGTATGGGCGGCTGGGCCCGACGGCAGCTCACCGTGGTCCCCGACGGCGACGCCCTCCCCTGCCCGCCGGCGCACGAGCTGCCGCTGCCCCGCGCCAACGTGCGCGAGCACTCCCTGGCCTGGATCTGGGAGCAGTCACCCCTGTTCCAGCGCTTTCGCGGTACGGACTGGATGCCGGAGCCCTGCCGGAGCTGCCCGCGCCGCGAGGTCGACTTCGGCGGGTGCCGCTGCCAGGCGTTCCTGCTCACCGGCGATGCCGCCCGCACCGACCCGGTGTGCCATCTGTCCCCCGATCACGGGATCGTGGCCGCGGCGGTGCGGGCCGCCGACGGGACGGCACGACCGCGTGACGACGTCCTCACCCCCCGACCGCATCCAAGGCGCACGGTGTGAGTCCGCCGTGACCTCGATCCTGCTGTTCGTCGCCGGGGCGGCGCTGCTGGTCTACAGCGCCGAGAAACTGATCCGTCATCTCGTCGGAATCGCGAGCGGCTTCAGCATCTCCCTGTTCCTGATCTCCGTCGTCTTCACGGGTATCGAGTTCGACGACGTCTTCCTGGGCGTCGCGCTCAACCTCGAAGACCTGGGCGGGGTCGCACTGGGCGTCGTGATCGGGACAGCGCTCTCCATGACGGGCATCGTCCTCGCACTCGCCGCGGTCCTCACGCCCGCCCGCATCACCGTTCCACGCGACTATGTCCTTATCTTCGCCGGTGCGCCCTTGGTGATGGTCGTGTGCGCGCTGATCGCACCGCTCACCGCCATGGACGGCATCGCGCTCCTCGGGCTGTTCGCACTGTTCGTCGCCTACGTCGCGGTCCGGGAGTCCAGGGACGACACGCCGGTTTTCAGGGACGCGGAGTTGTACGAGGCCTACTCCGTCGTCCGGGGGGCCGGGGGCGGTACGCCGGTCCTCCGGGAGGCGGACACCTGCACCAGGGCGGTCGAACGGACCGGCGGAGGAAAGCCATTGGACGACGGGCTGCTCGCCGAAATGCGGGGACGGTCCGGCTGGGCGGGGCTCGGGCTGGCGGTGCTCGCGCTGGCCGGTCTCGTCGTCGGTTCCGCGGTCACGGGCATCGGGACGAAAGGCATCCTGCACACCTACGGACTTCAGGGCACCGTCTTCGGCGCGACCGTCGTCACCGCAGTGCTGACCGTCGAGGACGTCTTCCTGACGGTGGAACCCGCGCGCAAGGGAGCGCCGGAGATCGGGATCGGCAACGTCATCGGGAGCGTCGTCTTCTCGGTCACGGGGAAACTGGGCATCATCGTCCTGGCCGGTGGCGTTCTCATCGACCGCACCGTGCTGACCTGGCAGGTTCCCGCACTTGTCGTGGTGAACGGGCTCGCGGCCCATTTCGTCTCCACAGGCCGGCTGAGGCGGTGGCACGGCTTCACCCTTTTCGCCCTCTACGCCGTCTACTGGATCGTCAGTTTCACCCGGTTCGGATCCGTTCCGGTCGACACACCCTGACAACGCAGTCCCGATTCCCGCGACGGACACGCCGCCCTGCCGCGTAGAGCAGAGGACGGGATCCGCACAGGGAGGGGACTGCGACAGTGGCAGGGCGCGCATTCAAGGGTGCACTCAGAGGTGCCAGGGGAACGGCGATCGTGGCGGCGGCGCTGGCGGCGCTGACCGCGTCACAGGCGCCGGAGGCGGTCTCGGCACAGGCCTCGGAGCCCGCACGGGGCGCGGCACCCGCCGAGCACGGTCCGAGCGTGTCCGGCGACACCCCCTACCGCGCCGAGTTCCCGCCGCTGCGGACCGGTGGGCAGGTGGAGGACACTCCGTCGGTGACGGGGGGCGCGTTGCCGGAGACGGTGTTCGCCGCATACCGGCGCGCCGAGTCGGAGCTCGCCCGCACAGCGCCCGGGTGCCGGTTGCGGTGGCAGTTGCTGGCCGCGATCGGGCAGGTGGAGTCCGGGCAGGCGTGGGGCGGCCGGGTGACCCCGGACGGTACGACGGTGACGCCGATTCTCGGGCCCCGGCTGACCGGCGGCGCCTTCGCCGTCGTCCGGGACACCGACGGCGGCGCGTACGACGGTGACGCCGTGTACGACCGCGCGGTCGGCCCGATGCAGTTCATCCCTTCGACCTGGGCCCGGTGGGGTGCGGACGGCAACGGCGACGGACGGGCCGACCCGGACAACGTCTTCGACGCGGCGCTGGCCGCCGGGCGCTATCTGTGCGCCGGCGGCCGGGACCTCTCGAACCCCGCCGACCTGGACCGGGCGATCCTCGGCTACAACCACTCGGAGGCCTATCTGAGCACGGTCAAGGCCTGGTACACGTACTTCCTGGAGGGGCACCGGGTGGTACCGGACCAGCGCGCGGGCTCCCCGGCGGCCCGGCCGAAGCCGTCACGACCGAGTAGGCCGAAACCCTCACCGCAGCCGTCCGGCTCGGGCGCGGGCCCCTCCCACAAGCCGTCCACGCCGCCTCCCGTGCCCTCCCCCACCCCGTCGCCCACGACCACGGGGAGCACCGCCGAGCCGGTGCTCCCCGTCCCCGCCCCCAGCGTCGGGCTGCCCGGCGGTGTACTGACCGGCGTCGGCCCGCTGACCAGCAACGGTGCGGACACGATGGGCTCCGCCCCCTCCACAACTGCGGATACTGGGCGGTAATGTCGCCACCCGCCGGTCAGCACGGGACCGGCGGGTGAGCGCAAAGGGGCCCTCATGGCGACGGACTTGCCTGCTGAGACAGAGGCGGCCATGGCTGCTGGGACACAGGCGGCTCAGGACCGCTGGCAGCGCATGTGGAGCCACCGCGAGCAACTGCTCAAGGTGGCCCGGCGCCGGTCGATGAGCCTGGAGGACGCCGAGGACGCCGTGCACGAGGCGATGCTGCGCGCGGCGGAGCGCCCGGATCTCGACGACGAACGCCTCGGTGCCTGGCTGACGACCGTGACCATGCGGCTGTGCGTCGACCGGTACCGCCAGGTCAACCGGGAAGCCGAGGTGGGCACCAGCCCCACGCTCGTCGGGCCGGGCCCGGTGCCCGTCGAGGAGGCGGTGTGCGACCGGGCCGAGGCCAGGTGGCTGGCCGTGCGCAGCGGAGAGTTGCCCGCCCGCCAGGCGGAGGCCCTGCGGCTGAAGTCGGAGGACCTGGACGTCGGTCAGGTCGCCGTGCAGATGGGGCTGAGCTACCGGACCGTCGAGTCGCTGCTGGCCCGGGCGCGGCGGACGCTGCGCGCCTCGCTCGCCGGGACGCTCGGGATCGTGTTGTTCCTGTTCGGGCGCGGGCGGCCACGCACGGTCGGAAAGGCACAGGCGGTGGCGGTCACCTCGACCGCGGCGACGCTGGTGGTGGCGGGGTTCGTGCTGCCGCACGCGTTCGACGGGGGCGGCGCCGGCGCTCCGGCTCCGCGGCCGGCCGTGTCCCGCGGCGCCCAGGCACTCCGGCCCGACAGCACCGGCCGGGGGCGTGCTCCGGGGGCGGGCATGTCGCCGCCCGGGACGCCGGCGGCCCCCGGTCGGGGAGCGTCCGCATCTCCCACCGACGGATCGCTCGCACCGCTGTCGGTGCCGTCCCTGCCGAAGGTGTCCTCGCTTCCGACCCTGTCGGACGGCACGGTCCCGGAAGTGCCCGGTGTGCCCGACCTGACACACGTGCCGGACATACCACTCAAGTCCACCCTCCCGAAGTCGCCTCCGGCGCTTCCGGCGACCCCGGACACTCCCGCCCTGCCGTCGGCCCCGCGCTCCGTGCCCACGCCGAGCACGTCGCCGGTGAAACTGCCGTAGACCCGCCCGTAGACCTGCCCGTAAACCCGTCCGGAAAAAATTCGGCTCCGTCGCGACGGACGCCCCGCCCGTCCCCGTAGAGCAGATGTCGGAGCTGCTCACGCGGGCGAAGGGTGGACCGGATGGGTGTCGAGATCTGTGTGGAAGGGCTGACCAAGTCCTTCGGTCACCAGGTCATCTGGCAGGACGTCTCGCTGACGCTGCCCGCCGGGGAGGTCTCGGTCATGCTCGGCCCCTCGGGGACGGGCAAGTCGGTGTTCCTCAAGACACTCGTCGGACTGCTGAAGCCGGACCGCGGCTCGGTGAAGATCGCGGGCCGGGACATCACCAAGCTGCGCGAGCACGACCTGTACGAGGTACGGAAGCTGTTCGGGGTGCTGTTCCAGGACGGCGCGCTGTTCGGCTCCATGAGCCTGTACGACAACATCGCCTTCCCGCTGCGCGAGCACACCCGCAGATCCGAGAGCGAGATCCGGCGGATCGTGCTGGAGAAGATGGACATGGTCGGGCTGATCGGCGCCGAGGGGAAGCTCCCCGGCGAGATATCCGGCGGTATGCGCAAGCGGGCCGGTCTCGCCCGGGCGCTGGTGCTCGACCCGGAGATCATCCTCTTCGACGAGCCGGACTCGGGCCTCGATCCGGTGCGCGTCGCCTATCTCAACCAGCTGATCGTCGACCTGAACGCGCAGATCGACGCGACCTTCCTGATCGTCACGCACGACATCGCCTCGGCCCGCCAGGTGCCCGACAACATCGGGCTGCTGTTCCGGCGCGAACTGGTGATGTTCGGACCCCGTGAGCAGTTGCTGACCAGCGACGAACCCGTTGTGCGCCAGTTCCTGAACGGCCGGATGCAGGGGCCGATCGGCATGGCGGAGGAGAAGGACGCCGCCCTGGTCGAACAGGAGCTGGCGCAGATCAGCGAGGGCCCCGGGATCAAGGACGTGACGCCCCGACTGCTGCCGGGCCCCGGCATCACCCGCCCGCCCCGCTGGGAGGCGATCGCGAGACGGGAGGCCGAGCTGCACCGGAAGGAGGTGGCGGGAGCATGAGTCTGTCCCCGACCGGAGCGCTGCGGCACTCCGGCAACCTGTTCGCGATGGCCCTGGACGTGGTGCGCGCCCTGCCCCGACGGCCGTTCCAGGCAAGGGAGTTCATCCAGCAGGCGTGGTTCGTCGCGAGCGTGACGATCCTGCCCACAGCCCTTGTGTCGATCCCCTTCGGGGCGGTCATCGCCCTCCAGATCGGCAGCCTGACGCGGCAGCTCGGCGCGCAGTCCTTCTCCGGAGCCGCCTCGGTCCTCGCGGTGCTGCGGGAGGCGTCGCCGATCGTCACCGCGCTGCTGATCGCGGGGGCGGGCGGCACGGCGATCTGCGCGGACCTCGGGGCGCGCAGGATCCGGGACGAGATCGACGCAATGCAGGTACTCGGCATCGACCCGGTCCACCGGCTCGTCGTACCGCGTGTGCTGGCCTCGATGGTGGTGGCCGTGCTGCTCAACGGTCTGGTGTCGGTCGTCGGGGTCGCGGGCGGCTATTTCTTCAACGTCATCCTCCAGAACGGCACTCCGGGCGCCTATCTCGCCTCCTTCACCACGCTCGCCCAGCTCTCCGACCTGTGGGCCGCGGAGATCAAGGCACTGGTGTTCGGGGCGATCGCGGCGATCGTCGCCTCGTACAAGGGACTTAATGCGAAGGGCGGGCCGAAGGGCGTGGGCGACGCGGTGAACCAATCGGTGGTGATCACCTTCATGTTGCTGTTCGTGACGAACTTCGTGATGACCGCCGTGTACTTCCAAGTCGTTCCGCAGAGGGGCTGAGGCATGGCGCTGTTGAGTCGTCTGGAGGAGCTGGGCAGCCAGCTCTCCTTCTACGGCCGCTCGCTGGCGTGGACGGGCCGCACCCTGCGCCGCTACAAGAAGGAGATTCTGCGGCTGCTCGCCGAGGTGAGCTTCGGCCGCGGCGCGCTCGCCGTCGTGGGCGGCACGGTCGGCGTGATCGCCTTTCTGTCGTTCTTCACCGGCACCGAGGTCGGCCTCCAGGGCTACGCGGCCCTCAACCAGCTCGGCACCTCCAACTTCGTGGCGTTCCTGTCGGCGTACTTCAACACCCGGGAGATCGCGCCGCTGGTGGCCGGGCTCGCCCTGTCCGCGACGGTCGGCGCCGGGTTCACCGCGCAGCTCGGCGCGATGCGGATCAGTGAGGAGACCGACGCGCTGGAGGTGATGGGCGTCCCCTCGCTGCCGTTCCTGGTGACGACGCGGATGATCGCCGGTTTCGTCGCAGTGATCCCGCTGTACGTGATCGGGCTGCTGTCCTCGTACCTGGCCGCCCGCACCATCACCACCGGCTACTACGGTCAGTCGACGGGCACCTACGACCACTACTTCCATCAGTACCTGCCGCCGGTCGACGTGCTCTGGTCCTTCGGCAAGGTGATCGTCTTCGCGGTCCTGATCATCCTGGTGCACTGCTACTACGGCTACTACGCGAGCGGCGGTCCGGCGGGTGTGGGCGTCGCGGTGGGGCGTGCGGTGCGGACCTCGATCGTGGCGATCAACGTCCTGGACTTCTTCCTGAGCCTCGCGATCTGGGGCGCCAACACGACCGTACGGATCGCGGGGTGAGGCCGGTGAGAGTGCTGAGACTGCGTCTGTACGGGGTCGCGTTCATCGCGGTGCTGGCGCTGCTGCTGTCGCTGGCCGTGGCCGTCTACCAGCAGGCGTTCACCCCGGTCGTGCGCATCACACTGGAGGCCGACAGCCTCGGCAACCAGCTCGATCCCCGGGCGGACGTCAAGCTGCGCGGGCTGCTGGTCGGCGAGGTGCGCGCGGTGCACGCCGACGGGACGAAGGCCACGCTCGACATCGCGCTCAAGCCGGAGTACGTCACGTTCATCCCGTCGGACGTGCACGCCCGGCTGTTGCCCAAGACACTGTTCGGCGAGAAGTACGTCGATCTGGTGGTCCCCGCCGGGTCTGCGCAGTCGTCGGCCCGGCCCATCCGCGCCGGGGACGTCATCACCCAGGACCGTACGCGGACCGGTATCGAGCTGCAGCAGTTGATGAAAGACCTGCTGCCGCTGCTGCGCACGGTCAGGCCCGGTGAACTCAACGCCACGCTCTCGGCGTTCGCCACCGCGCTGGAGGGCCGCGGCGACCGGATCGGGGACAACCTGACCCGGGTAGAGGGTTACCTGCGCCGGCTCAATCCGCATCTGCCGTCGCTCAAGGAGGACATCTCGCGGTTCGCGGACGTCGCCGAGGTGTACGGCGACGCCGCGCCCGATCTGCTGCGGATCCTGCGCAACACCATCACCACCAGCCGCACCGTCGTCGAGAAGAAGGACCGGCTGGCCGCCGCCCTGCGCACGACCGCGACGGTCGCGGACACCGGACGGGACTTCCTCGACGAGAACGGCGACCGGCTGATCACCCTCGGCCGCGTCTCACGCCCCACGCTGGAGCTCTTCGCCCGCTACTCCCCCGAGTACCCATGCCTCCTCGACGGACTGGTCCGGGAGGAGAAGGCGTCGGAGGAGGCGTTCCGGGGCGGCGAGATGCGGATCACCCTCGAGGTCGTCCGGTCACAGGGCGCGTACCGGCCTGGCGAGGAGCCGCGCTATGCCGAACGTTCGGGGCCGGACTGCCGGGGCCTGCCGCATCCGCCGGTGCCGGGACCGAAACCCGAGCTCAACGACGGTACGTCGTCCGGTGGTTCGGACGGCGCACTGCCCGGAGGTGTCAATGTGTCCGCGACCGCGGCCGAGCAGCGGGCCGTCGGCTCGCTCGTGGCCCCCGTGCTGGGCGTGCCCGCGGACGAGGTGCCGCCCGTCGCGACCCTGCTGTTCGGCCCGCTGGCCCGGGGAACGGCGGTGAGCGTCGTATGAGAACCTCAGGAGCCAGGCAGGCCGCCGCCCCACTGATCAAGTTCAGCCTCTTCGCGCTGGTCACGATCGCGGCGACGGCGCTGCTCGCCGCCACCATCGTCGGCGTCTCCCTGACCCCGAAGCACACGTACCACGCGGTGTTCAGCGACGTCACGGGGCTGGAGACGGGCGACGACATCCGGGTGGCCGGAGTGCGGGTCGGTGAGGTCGAGGGTATCCGGATCAAGGACCGGACGCTGGCGGAGGTCACCTTCACCGTCGCCGCGGACCGCCCGCTGCTCACCAGCACCCACGCGGTCGTCCGTTACCGGAACCTGGTCGGGCAGCGGTACATCGCGCTCACCGAGGGCGCGGGCGACGGCACCCGGCTGCGGCCCGGCGGCACCATCCCGCTGTCCCTGACCCAGCCCGCGCTGGATCTCAACGCGCTGCTGAACGGCTTCAAGCCGCTGTTCGCCGCGCTCAGCCCGAACGACGTCAACCAGCTCGCCACCGAGATCATCCGGACCCTGCAGGGCGAGGGCGGCACCGTGAACAGCCTGCTCGCGCACACGGCGTCGCTCACCACGACCCTCGCCGGGCGCGACAAGCTGATCGGTTCCGTGATCGACAACCTCAACACGGTGCTGGGCACGCTCGACACGCGCGGCACCCGTTTCTCCGAGCTGATCACCCAGCTGCGGCGGGTCATCTCCGGGCTGTCCGCCGACCGCGAGCCCATCGGGGACTCCCTGGTGAGCATCGGCGACCTGACACAGGCCACCTCGGGGCTGCTGAAGGAGGCGCGTCCGCCGCTCAAGGACGACATCGCCGGGCTCACCGGTCTCACCGGAACGCTGAACAGGAACGAGAAGACCGTGGAGGGCGTGCTGAAGCGGCTGCCGAACAAGCTCAACGAGCTGACGGGGACGGCGTCCTACGGCTCGTGGTTCAACTTCTACCTCTGCGACTTCGACGGCCGGATCGTGCTGCCGAGGACGAAGCAGGTACTCACCCCCGAGCTCCATGTGGCGCAGGCGAGGTGCGGCGGATGAGCATGCGCATCGTGCCGCGCAGGACCCGGCGCCGGCGCCCCGAACCCCTGGTGAAGGTGCACGTCCAGCCCCCGAAGCTGCCGAGCCTGCGGCTCCTGCCGCGCAGAAGCCGCCGTCGGCGCCCCCAACCCCTGGTGAAGGTGCACGTCCAGCCCCCGAAGCTGCCGAAGCTGCGGCTCCTGCCGCGCAGGACCCGGCGGCGCTCCGAGCCGCTGGTGAAGGTGCAGGTCCTGCCCCCGAGGCTGCCGGGTATCCACCCGCGCCGCCCGCAGCTGAGGCCGTTCCGCGAGCGTAACCCGGTCGTGGTCGGCGCCGTCGGCCTCACCGTCCTCGCGCTGCTGACCGTCGCCGCGTTCAACGCCGACAGCCTGCCGCTGATCGGTGGCGGCGAGACGTACAGTGCGGCCTTCTCGGAGGCGGGCGGCCTCAAGCCGGGCGACGAGGTACGGATCGCCGGGGTCAAGGTCGGCAGGGTCGAGGGCGTCGACCTGGAGGGCGATCACGTGAAGGTGACCTTCAAGGTCAAGGGCGACCCGGCGATGGGCACCGCGACCGGCGCCTCGATCCGGGTCAGGACGATCCTCGGAGCGAAGTTCCTCGCCCTGCACCCCGAGGGTCCCGGCCGTCTCCGGCCGGGCAGCGAGATCCCGCTCGGCCGGACGGTTTCGGCGTACGACGTCGTGCAGGCGTTCAGCGACCTGACGACCACGACGGAAAAGGTCGACACCCGGCAGCTCGCGAAGGCGCTGGACACCATCTCCACCACCTTCCAGGACTCCCCCACGGAGGTACGGGCGTCCATCGACGGGCTGTCGAGGATCTCCAGGACGGTCGCCTCCCGCGACGAGGCACTGCGCGGACTCCTCCAGCACGCGAACGGGGTCACCGGGGTGCTGGCCGAGCACACCAAGGACTTCTCCGCGCTGGTGAAGGACGGCGACCTGTTGTTCAAGGAGATCAGCAAGCGGCGCGCGGCGATCCACGCACTGCTCAAGAGCTCGGCCCTGCTCGGCATCGAGCTGTCGGGCCTGGTCGAGGACAACCGCAAGGAGATCGGGCCCGCGCTCAGGAACCTCGACACGTTCGTCAGGATGCTCGAACGCAACCAGGCGAGCCTCGACCGGAGCGTCAAGCTGCTTGCGCCCTACGTCCGGGTCTTCACCAACGCCCTGGGCAACGGGCGGTGGTTCGACTCCTACGTCCAGAACCTGGTGGCCGCCCCCGTGGTGCCGAGGACGGGAGGCTCACAATGACCGAACGCTTCCCTGTCCGGCGCGGCCTGGCACTGCTCACGGCGCTCGCGGTCGTGGCCGCCCTCGCCGTCGTGCTGTGGCCGCACTCCCGCACGGTGCGTGTCACGGCGTACTTCCCGCGCACCGTCGGCATCTACCCCGGTTCCGACGTCCGTGTCCTCGGTGTCCGCATCGGCGAGGTCAGGACGATCACGCCGGAGGGCGGCCGGGTCCGGGTGGAGCTGGAGTACGACGCGGTGCGCAAGGTCCCCGCAGGCGCGCAGGCCGCGATCATCAACTCCTCGGTGGTCAGCGACCGTTACGTACAACTGCTGCCGGTGTACCGGAAGGGCCCGGTGCTGCGGGACGGCGCCGTCATCCCCGAGTCGCGCACCGCCGTCCCTGTCGAGCTGGACCGGATCTTCGACAGTCTGCACACCACCGCCGAGGCGCTGGGTCCGAAGGGCGCGAACAAGGACGGATCCCTGTCGCGGCTGCTCGGAGTGAGCGCGGACAACCTCAAGGGCCAGGGCGCGAACCTCAACCAGGCGGTCGACGACCTCTCGCAGGCGGTCACCACGCTGTCCGACGGGCGGGGCGACCTGTTCGGCACCGTACGGAACCTGCAGGTGTTCACCGCCGCGCTGGCGGCAGACGACAAGAGCGTGCGGTCGTTCAACGACGACCTCGCCGCGGTGGCGAAGCAGCTCGCCGGGGAGCGCGAGGACCTCGCGGAAGCGCTGCGGCACCTGGCTTCGGCCCTTGGAGACGTGTCCGACTTCGTGAGGAACAACAAGAAATCCATGACCTCGGACGTCGAGGGCCTCAGCAAGGTCACCAAGGTCCTCGTCACCCAACGGGCCGCACTGGAGGAGCTGTTGACGGTCGCCCCCACGGGTCTGTCGAACCTGCAGGACGCCTACAACGCGTCCTCCGGCACCCTCGACACCCGCAACAACGCGCAGGCGCCGCAGGACCCGGCGTCCCTGCTGTGCTCCCTGCTGAGGACGACCGGGGACGTGGGCGGCAGGAACCCCGACTGCAAGGAGCTGCGGCGGCTGTTCGACTCGCTGCCCGAGCTGCCGGCCGCCCCTGCCACGACGGGCACGGTCGACCGGACGCTCGGCGGAATCCTGGGGGCCCGCGCATGAGCATGCTGCGCACGGTCCGGGCGGTCGCGTGGACGGCGGCCGGTTCGCTGCTGCTGTCCGGTTGTGAGTTCAACGGCTGGTACGACGTCCCGCTCCCCGGGGGCGCCGCGGCGGACGGCCACGCCTACCACGTCACGGTCGAGTTCAGGGACGTACTGGACCTGGTGCCGCAGTCGGCGGTCAAGGTCGACGACGTCACCGTGGGCGCGGTGGAGAAGGTGGAGCTGGACGGCTGGCACGCACGGGTACGGCTGCGGGTGGCCGACTCGGTGAAGCTGCCCGCCAACGCGGTCGCCGACCTGCGGCAGACCAGCATGCTCGGCGAGAAGTACGTGGCCCTGTCCGCCCCGGCCGGCACCCCGCCCGTCGGACGGCTCCGCGACGGCGACCTGATCCCGCTGTCCCGCAGCGGCCGCAACCCGGAGATCGAGGAGGTGCTGTCCGCCCTGTCCGCACTCCTGAACGGCGGCGGTGTCGCCCAGCTCAAGACGATCACCGTGGAGCTGAACAAGGCCCTGGGGGGCCGTGAGACGCGGGTCGCGTCCCTCCTCAAGGAGCTCGACACGTTCGTCGGCGGTCTGGACGAGCAGCGCGCGCAGATCGTCCGCGCGCTCAAGGGCATCGACCGGCTGTCCAAGCGGCTGGGGAGCGAGGAGAAGACGATCGCCCAGGCAGTCGACACGATCCCGCCCGCGCTGAAGGTCCTCGCCGACCAGCGCCGTGACCTGACGAAGATGCTCACCGCCCTGTCGAAACTCGGCTCGACCGGCACCAGGGTGGTCAACGCCTCGCGGGAGGACACCGTGGCCGATCTCGAACAGCTGCGGCCGATCCTGCAGGAGCTCGACAAGGCGGGCGACGATCTGCCCAACTCCCTTGAACTGCTGACCACGTACCCGTTCCCGCGCAACGCGGTCGACGCCGTGAAGGGCGACTACGTCAACCTCAGAATCACCGCGGACCTCGACCTGGCGGACCTCTACGGCAACCTCACCGGCAACCCCGGCAAGGGCGGCGGCGGTTCCGGGAAGCAGCCGGTCCCGACGCCCTCCCTCCCGAGCGTGCCGAGTGTGCCGCTGCCCACGGCGCTCCCCAGCACCCCGGGCCTGCCGAAGGTACCGACGGCACCGGCCAAACCCTCGGCGCCCTCGGGCGGGGGCAACCTGCTGTGCCCGCCGGTGTGCACGGCGAGTTACGGCAGCGGAGGGGACGCGCGCCGCCTCCCGCCGGGGATCGACCTCGCCCTGGCCGAGCTGATGCTGAAGGGGATACAGCCGTGATCACACGTACGGTCAAGGCCCAGTTGCTCGCCTTCGCCACCGTCACCGCCGTGGGGGTGTCGTACATCGGCGCCGAGTACACGGGCCTGGCGGACGACCTCCTCGGCCGCGGCTACACCGTGACGGCCGACTTCGCCGACTCCGGGGGCGTCTTCCCCGGCGCCGAGGTCACCTACCGCGGGGTTCCGGTGGGCCGCGTGGGCGCCCTGCGGCTGAACGGCTCGGGCGTCTCGGTGGCTCTGGAGATCAAGGACGGCGCCCCGCGGATCCCGGCCGACACCCTGGCGGTGGTCGCCGACCGTTCGGCGGTGGGCGAGCAGTACGTCGACCTGCAGCCCCGGCACTCCGGCGGCCCGTATCTGATGGAGGGCAGCCCGATCCCGCGCGACCGCACCCGGGTGCCGCTGCCCGTCACCGACCTGGTCCTCAGTCTGGACCGGCTGGTGAACTCCGTCGGCAAGGACGATCTGCGCACCACCGTCGACGAGTTGGGCAAGGCCTTCTCCGGCACCGGACCACGGCTGAGCCGGCTGGTGGACTCCGGCAACGAGCTCGTCGAATCGGCCTCCGACTCGCTCCCCCAGACGATCTCGCTGATCGAGGACTCGCGGAAGGTGCTCAGGACGCAGGCCGACGAGGGCTCGGCCATCAAGTCGTTCTCCCGCGATCTGGCGGCGCTGACCGCGCAGTTGAAGTCGAGCGACGGGGATGTGCGCCGGCTGATCGGCAACGCGGTGCCCGCCGCGCAGGAGGTCGACTCCCTGCTGAAGTCCACCAGGCCGCACCTGCCCGTCCTGCTGGCCAACCTCATCACCGGCGGCCAGATCACCGTGGCCCGGCTGCCCGGCGTGGAGCAGGCCCTGGTCACCTTCCCGGTGGTGGTCGCGGGCAGCTACACGGTCGTCCCCGGCGACGGCACCACCCACTTCGGGCTCGTGGTCAACGCCGACGATCCGCCGCCGTGCACCCAGGGCTACGGCACCGGGCGGCGCGATCCGGCCGACACCAGCACACGTCCGGCGAACACCGCCGCGCGCTGCACGGCGCCTCGCGGCAGCAGGACCTCGGTGCGCGGGGCACAGAACGCGCCCGGCGCGTCGGCCGCTTCGAGCGGCGGCCAGGCTGCATACGTCACCCCGTACGACCCGGAGACCGGCACCGCCACCGGCCCGGACGGCACGCCGGTCGAGATCGGCTCGACAGGCGGCGAACAGACCGTCTTCGGAAAGGAGTCGTGGCAATGGCTGCTCGTCGGACCGATGGCATGAACGCCGACGGCATGAACGCCGACGGCATGAACGCCGACGGCATGAACGCCGACGGCATGAACGCCGACGGCATGAACGCCGAGGGCATGAACGCCGAGGGCATGAACAAGGTACGCCGCAGGGCGCTGTCCATGGGGCTGGTCGCCGCGACCGTGCTGACAACCGCGACGTCGGTCTGGCTGGGCATGCGGCTGGCCGGGCAGCACGAGACGGAGCAGCGCCGCCAGGACGTCCTTGCGGCGGCCCGTCAGTCGGCGCTGAACTTCACCTCGCTCGACTACCGGCACTACGGCCGGGACAGCGGGAACGTGCTGAAGGGGGCCACCGGTGACTTCAAGAAGGAGTTCGCCGCGCAGACCCAGGAGTTGACGAAGCTCGTCGCGCAGAACAAGTCGGTGTCCGAGGGGCAGGTCCTCGAAGCGGGCATCGTACGGTCCGACGCCCACTCGGCCCGGGTCCTGGTCGTCGCCGACAGCAAGGTGACCAACACCGCCGTACCCGAGGGGCAGGCGCGCACCTACCGGCTGCAGCTCGATCTGGTGCGCGAGCACGGCCGCTGGCTGACCTCCGACGTCGAGTTCGTGGGCTGACCGCGCCACCACCAGTGAGGAGATACACCGTGGCGAACCCGACCTCCCGAGTCCGCGGCGCCGGCTCCCCCGCCCGCCGCACCATGACGGCGGCCGCCCGCGCGGCGGCCAAG
>NZ_JBEOZU010000063.1:0-59224 GCF_040298185.1 Streptomyces sp. NPDC001634
GCCCACGAGTGGGCCGTGGCGGCCCGCCTCCTTGTCGTCTGTCGCCGTCCTGTCGTCTGTCGCCGTCGTGGCGGCTGGCGCCGTCGTGGCGGCTGGCGCCGTCGTGGCGGCTGGCGCCGTCGTGGCGGCTGGCGCCGTCTTGGCGGCTCGCGCCGTCTTGGCGGCTGGCGCCGTCTTGGCGGCTGGCGCCGTCTTGGCGGCTGGCGCCGTCGTGGCGGACGCCGTCTGTCGCCTACGTGGCTGACGGGGCCGCGCGGTCAGCCGGATGTGTCGCTGCGGCTGCCCGGCAGGAACTGCACCAGGGCGACGACGGCCGCGCTGAAGAGCGTCAGGTACACCAGCGCGGAGTTGAACGCGGTGGCGAACACGCCCAGTCCCGCGGTCGGTGAGGCGTGGTCGAGCTTGCCGTAGAAGATGATGCCGATGACGGCGACGCCGAGCGCGTTGCCCACCTGCAGCGCGGTGGACAGGGCGCCCGAGCCCGCACCGGCGTGCTGCGGGGAGACCCGGGAGAGCACCACCGACACCAGCGGCGCCATCACCAGGCCGGACCCGAGGCCGTAGACCAGCAGCGCCGGCGCCAGTTCGGCGAGCTCCCCGGTGACGCCCACGTGCGACACCAGCAGGTGCAGAGCCAGCAGGCCGACGATCTGGACGGCGGCACCGAGGGCGAGCACCTGGCGGCCGAGTTTGGCGGCCAGCTTCGAGGCGTAGATCGAGCTCACCAGGAAGCCGAGTCCGATCGGCAGCGCCAGCAGACCCGCCTCCAGCGCATCGAGACCGCAGCCCTGTTGCAGGTAGATGGCCAGGATCAGGAAGAAGGACGCCGAGGAGGAGAAGTAGACCAGCTCGGTGACGATGCCGACGGTGAAGGACCGCTCGCGGAACAGGCCGAGGCTGATCAGGGGCGAACCCCCGCTCCCTTGCACATGGTTCTGGTGGAGCGCGAACACCGCGAGCAGCGGCGCCGCCGCACCGAGCAGGATCCACGACCACAGCGGCCAGTGCTGCTCGCGGCCTTCCACCAGCGGCAGGATCACGGCGGTCAGCGCGATCGCGAGCAGTAACGAGCCGACCAGGTCCAGCCGGGACCGTTCCGGTGCCTTCGACTCCGCCACCAGCCTGGGCAGCGCCACCAGGGCCACGATCCCGAAGGGAAGGTTGATCAGGAAGCAGGAGCGCCAGTCGAGTCCGGCGATGTCCGCCTGGATGAGCAGGCCGCCGACGAGCTGGCCGAGCACCCCACCGAGGCCCACCGCGAGCCCGTAGAAGGCGAATGCCTTCGCCCGTGCGGCGCCGGTGAACAGGATGTTGACCAGGGCCAGGGCCTGGGGGGACATCATCGCCGCCGCGAGGCCCTGCAGGATGCGGCCGACCACCAGGCTGCCCGAGTTGGGCGCGACACCGCACAGCAGCGAGGCCGCCGTGAACAGCACCAGGCCGATGATGTACATCCGCCGGCGTCCGACGATGTCGCCGAGACGGCCGCCGGTGATCAGCATCGACGCGTAGGCGAGGCCGTACCCCGCCACCAGGAACTGGATCGCCGCAGAACTGGCGTGCAGGTCCTTCGTGATCGAGGGCACCGCCACGTTCACGATGAAGAAGTCCAGGGAGACCATGAAGACCGGCAGCACGACCACCAGCAGCGTGGCCGAGCCCGGTCCCGACCGGTCGGCCTGCGCCGATTGCGCAGTGGTGGCTTCAGTGGTCATTTTCCGCCTCCTCGGGAATCGCGTCCGCTGATTCCGTGATGACCGGTTCGATATTCACCGTAGGAACGTCCCACCCCTCGGCGCGGCGGGTCAATTACGTCACGGGTAATGCCGGACGGATGCGCGGTGCGGCGGCCGGTGTATCAGGCGGGCGTCAGGATCGGGTCAGCCTCGCTTGCTTGAATCTCCTTCCACTGAATCCTCCGGCATTGCGTCTTTGACGTCCGAGCGAAACGGGTTGCGATGACTGAGAGCACGTCGATCATCGGACAGCTGCGGGAGTTGCCGCTCTCCGAACGCCGGGACGCACTGGAAGCCGTCGTCGTGGCCGAGTTCAAGGCCGCTCTGCTCATGACGGACACCGACGAACTGCCGCTGCGGGAGAACTTCTTCGACATCGGGCTCACCTCGCTGCGGCTCACCGAGGTCAGGCAGCGTCTGGAGACGCTGCTGGAGTGCGTGATCAGCGCGAATCTCCTGTTCAACAGCCCCACCGTCGAGAAGCTGATGAACCACCTCGTGGAGGAGGCCCTGACGGACGTCTTCGACGGTCCGGTCGGCGGCCCCACGGCCGACGCGGCCCCCGAGGAGGAGCTGTGGACCGATCTGCTCGACGAGCTGTACCGGCCGTGACCCCAGGACTCCCGCTCCGGGAGGCGAAAGGAAGCAGCGTGATGACAGCGAGCCCCGGCCCCGAGGGCGCCCCGACGAACGACGCGGGCGACGACCGGCTCAGCTCGGCCCTCGAGACCATCGAGAAGCAGCGCGGAACGATTCGCGAACTGCTGCTGGAAAAGCACGAACCGATCGCCGTCGTCGGCGTCGGCCTCCGGTTCCCCGGAGGCAACACCGACCTGGACGGATTCGCGGACTTCCTGCGCAACGGACGGTCCGGTATCGGTCCGGTCCCCGAGGACCGCTGGGACGTGCCCGCCTTCGCGGCCGACGAGGAGACCGAGCTCGGCAGGATACGAACCACCGGCGGCGGATTCCTGGACCAGGTCGACCGGTTCGACGCCCAGTTCTTCAACATCTCGCCCAAGGAGGCCCAGTACGTCGACCCGCAGCAGCGGCTGCTGCTGGAGACCGCGTGGGAGGCCCTGGAGAACGCCAACATCAACCCCACCGCGCTGCGCAACGGCAATGGCGGGGTGTACGTCGGCGCCAGCTCCGTCGACTACGCGCTGGAGATGACCGACCTCGCCTACGAGGACCTGGACGGCCATCTCGCCTCGGGCACCACGGCCTTCCCGCTGTCGGGCCGGCTGTCGTACTTCCTCGGTCTGCACGGCCCGTGCATGAGTGTGGACACCGCCTGCGCGTCGGCGCTGACCGCGCTGCACCTGGCGGTGGAGGGCCTGCGGCGCGGCGAGTGCGAGATCGCGCTGTGCGGCGGGGTCAACGCCCTCCACCACCCTCGTGTCTTCGTGACGTTCAGCCACGCGAACATGCTCGCGCCGGACGCGCAGTGCAAGACCTTCGACGAGGCCGCCGACGGCTATGTGCGGGCGGAGGGCTGTGGCGTCCTGGTGCTCAAGCGGCTGTCTGCCGCCAAGCGCGACGGTGACACCGTCCTCGCACTGGTCCGCGGCTCGGCGGTCGGCCAGGACGGCGACAGCGCCGGGCTCACCGTTCCCAACGGGATCGCCCAGGAGGCCGTGATCCGCTCCGCGCTGGCCAACGCCCGGCTGGGGCCGGCCGACATCCAGTACGTGGAGGCACACGGCACGGGCACCCCGCTCGGCGACCCGATCGAGATGGGCGCGATCAACGACGTGTTCGCCGGCTCCCACTCGAAGGAAGAGCCGCTGATGGTCGGCTCGGTGAAGACCAACCTGGGCCATATGGAGCCGGCGTCCGGGATCGTCGGTGTGATCAAGACCGTGCTTCAGATGCGGGAAGGCGTCGTCTATCCGCATCTGAATCTCAACAAGCCGTCCGCGCGTATCCCTTGGAACATCTACCCGGTCACCGTGCCCACGGAGGTACGGCCCTGGGAGGCGCCGACGCGCCGGGCGGTGGTCAACAGCTTCGGTTTCGCGGGGACGATCGCGGCAGCCGTCCTGGAGGAGGCACCGCCGCTGCTGCGTGCGCCCACCGGTGAATCCCCCGCCGAGACCGCCGGGGGTGACGAGGAACAAGCGCACATCTTCACTGTCTCGGCGCGCACGAAGAAGTCGCTGCGCCGCCAGATCGAGCGCTACCACGCCTTCCTCGACGAGCACCCCGGCACCCCGCTGCGCGACCTGTGCTACACCGGCAACGTAGGGCGCACCCACTTCAACGTGCGGATGTCCGCGGTGGTCACCGACCGCGAGCAGCTGCGCACCCAGCTCGGCAAGTTCCTGGAGCAGGACCGAGGAGGGGGCCGCGGCCGCTCACGCCGCAACCGCAAGGTGTCGTTCCTCTTCAGCGGGCAGGGAGCGCAGTACCCGGGGATGGGCGCCCCTCTCTACGACCGGTTCCCCGTCTTCCGGGAGCACATCGACGAGTGCGACCGGCTCTTCCAGCCGCTGCTCGGCCGCTCGGTCAAGGCGATGATCCTCGGCACCGACGACCACACCGAGGACATCCACCGCACCCTGTACACCCAGCCGGCCCTGTTCACACTCGAATACGCGCTCGCCAAACTGTGGATGTCCTGGGGCGTACGGCCCAACTCGGTGATCGGCCACAGCATCGGCGAGGTGACCGCCGCCACCGTCGCGGAGGTCTTCACCCTCGCCGAGGCCGTCGAACTGGTCGCCATCCGCGCGAAGTTGATGCAGTCGGTGACCGTCCCCGGCGGTATGGCCGCCGCCAGTGCCCCGGTGTCGGTGGTCGAGCCGCTGGTGGCGAGCTACCCCGACCTGGCGATCGGCGCGGTCAACTCGCCGAAGCAGTGCGTCGTCTCCGGCGGCGTGGAGTCGCTGGCCGAGTTGACCCGCCTGCTGGAGGAGCGCGGGGTGCAGGTCAAGCAGCTGACGGTCTCGCACGCCTTCCACTCGCCGCTGATGAACGAAGTGGGCGAGGTGTTCCGCAACTCGATCTCGGCGATCCGTTTCCGGGAGCCGAGGATCGCACTGATCTCCAATGTCACCGGCGAGCCCGCCAAGCCCGGCGTGGTCTCCAACGCCGAGTACTGGACGCGGCACATCAGCGAACCCGTTCTGTTCGAGGCCGGCATGGCCACTCTGGAACGCCGCGGTGAGCACGTCTTCGTCGAGATCGGCCCGTCCTCGGCCCTCACCTCGCTGGCCAAGCAGAGCGTCGCCGTGCAGAACCACAGCTGGCTGCGCAGCCTGTCCGCCTCCGACCGCAGCAGTACCACGATCCTGCGCGCGGTGGCCCAGATGTACAGCGAGGGCCTTCCGGTGTCCTGGACCGCTTTCCACGCCGGACGCGAGGCACGCAAAGTGCCGCTGCCGAGCTACGTGTTCGACCGCAAGCGCTACTGGATGCCCAACGACCGCAACCGGCACCGCGGGGCACGGGCCGTGGGCGGCTTCCAGCATCCGCTGCTCGGCCAGGAGGTGAGCACCCCGGAGCAGACCGCGGCGGGCGTACGCGAGTTCGCGCTCCAGCTGACCGCCGATCCCTCGGCGTACCCGGCGTATCTGACCGACCACGTCGTCGCCGGCAGGATCACCGTGCCGGTCGCGGCCCATGTGGAGACCTTCCTGGCGCTCCAGGACACCGTCTTCGGCGAGGCTCGCCGACCGATCTCCCAGCTCGCCTTCGAGGAGCCGCTGCTCCTCACCGAGGACGAGCCGGCCGAGGTGCGCACCCGCGCCGTTCTCTCGCCGGACGGCGGCGCGGTCCTCGAGCTGGTCAGCCTGAGCGGCGACGGCGAGGTCCGCCACGCCACCGCCACCGTGCTTCCCCCGTCCGCCGGGGACCGGACCGATGCACTGGACGATGTCGCGTCCGAACTGACCGCCCTGGAACGGGCGGCGGGCGCGCCGACGGAGGAACGCGACGCCGACGAGCTCTACAGCGGGCTGTCCGCCACGGGCACGGAGCACGGCGCGGCGTTCCGCAAGCTGGCGCACGCGTCCCGGCACGGTGCCGGATTGGTCGTCGGCGAGATCTCGGGACTGCCCACAGGTGCTCCGGAGTTCCTGCCGCCGCCGGCCCTGGAGAGCGCGTTGCGCCTGTTGCCCGCCCTCGCCGACGAGGGGCCGGGTCTGCTCGCGACCGGCGTGGACACCTTCCGGTTCTTCAAGAAGCCCCGGTCGGGGCGGCTCAGGGTCCTGCTGCGCCCGTTCCCGGACGCCGACGGGGGTCCGGCCGCCGATCTGCTCGCCCTGGAGGGCGACGAGCCGGTGTTCGAGGCTCTGGGGCTGCGGTTCACGTCCTCTGCCGACCCGGCCCATGCCCGCCGGCACTGGTTCCACGAGCAGCGCTGGGTGGAGCAGCCGGTGACGCCTGTCGAGGAGGACCATCCCCGGGAGCGGCACGTACTGGTCGTGCACGCGGACGGCGCCGGCTTCCCCGCCGGGGCCGACCTTCCGGCCGGCACCCATCTGAGCTTCGCCGGCAGCGTCGAGCAGGCCGTACAGATCATGCGCGAGTGGCGTCCGACCGATCTGTGCTGGTTCTGGCGCCCGGGTCCCGCCGCGGATGCAGCAGCCACCACGGTCGAGGGGTTACGCACGGAGAGCGAGACGAACTACCGCGACCTGCTGGACCTCGTGGCCGCACTCGAAAGCGAGGGCTTCGGCCGCGACCAGCGGCTCTATCTGGTGACCGAGCGGGGGCAGTGGCTGCCCTCGGACACCGCCGGCACCGGCGAGCACCTGGCTGCGGCGTCCCTGTGGGGCTTCGGCCACGTCCTGCTCAACGAGTCGCCCACGCTCCGGGCGACCATGGTCGACCTGCCCGCCGACGGGACCGGCCCGGCCCGTCTGCTGGACGAACTGCGCAGCGGCAACCGCGACGAGTTCCAGGTGGCCTACCGGGACGGCACACGGTACGTCCGGCGGCTGGCACCCAGCGAGGTGTCCGCGAGCCCGGCAGCCGCCACCGTCCGGCCCGACCGCAACTACCTGATCACCGGCGGTCTCGGCGCGATCGGCCTGGTCACCGCCCGTAAGCTGATCGACCTCGGTGCCCGGCACCTGACCCTGGTCAGCCGCCGGGGCGCCCCGCCCGCCGATGTCGCGCACCTCAGGGCGGAGCTGGACGGCCTCGCCGAAGTGACCGACGTCAAGGCCGACATCTGCGACCCGCAGGACATGGCACGGCTCACCCGCGAACTGCTGGCCGCCCCGCATCCGCTCGCAGGCATCTTCCATTCCGCGGGCGTGCTGGCCGACGGCGCGGTCTCCGCGCAGACGTGGGAGACCTTCGAGACGGTGTTCCAGCCGAAGGTCTACGGCACCTGGCTGCTGCACGAGGCGGCGAAGCTCTTTCCCGACCTCGACTTCTTCGTCTGCTACTCGTCCGCCGCGGCGGTCCTCGGCGGCGCGACCCAGTCGAACTACGCCGCCGCCAACTCCTTCATGGACCACCTGATGCACTGGCGCGCGGCTCACGGCCTGCCGGCGCTGAGCGTCAACTGGGGCCCGTGGGCGACGGTCGGTATGTCGGCCCGGCTCAGCGAGCAGATCGTCAACGCCTGGCTGGATCAGGGCATCCGCTTCTTCTCGCCGGCCAAGGGCATGCGGGCGCTGGCCTCGCTGCTGGGCGGCCCGGTGGTCCAGATCGGCGCCGGTGAATGCGACTGGGACCGCTTCGTGCCCGCCAAGCCGATCCCCAACGCTCTCTACGAGTACCTCCATGTGCCGCGCGAAGGGGCGGCTCGCGCCCTCGACATCGACTCGCTGCGCTCAAGGCCCCGCGAGGAACGGCTCACGGTGATCGACGAGTTCGTCCGGGTCAGGGTCGCGGCCGTGCTGTACATCGAGGACGCGGACTCCGTCGACTCCGATGTGGAGTTCGCCCAGCTGGGTCTGGACTCCCTGGTCGCGATGGAACTGCGCAACGCCCTGGAAGCCGCCTTCCGGACACCGTTGCCGGCCTCGGTCGTCTTCGACCACCCCAGCGCCGAGCAGCTCGCCGAGTTCCTCGACACCCGGCTCGTCCCGACCCCGGCATGACCGTCCGCACCCCGGCCGCACCGCGGCCTGCCCCCAGACCGGAGTGAGCCCATGAAAGACATGTCGATCGAGCCCGCGGCCGGCGGGCCGCGCCCTGCGGATTCCCATCCGCGGTACGCAAATCCCTCGACCCCTCAGGCCGATCCCCCGACCCCGCAGGCCGATCCCCCGACCCCGCAGGCCGATCCGTCGACTCTTCAGGCCGATCCGTCGACTCTGCAGGCCGATCCCCCGGCCCCGCAGGCCGATCCCCCGACCCCTCAGGCCGATCCCCCGACCCCGCAGGCCGATCCCTCGACCCTCAATGCGGCCGCGGCCCGTCACGCCGCAGTCCGCCCCGACCTGACCGCCGTCATCCACGAGGACCGCCACACCACCTTCGGCGAACTGCACCTGGGCAGCAACCGGACGGCCCACGCACTGCTGCGCGCCGGGCTGACCCGGGGCGACCGGGTCGCCTACTTCGGCAAGGACAGCGCCCTGTACTTCGAGATCGCGCTCGCCTGCGCCAAGAGCGCCACCGTGCTGGTGCCCGTCAACTGGCGGCTGTCCGCCGTGGAGGTCGACCACATCCTCCGCGACTCCGGCGCCCGGCTCGCCTTCGTGGAACCGGAGTTCCTGCCGGTGGCACGGCGGGTCGCCAGGTCGCTGCCGGGACTGACCGCCCTCGTCACACTGGACGGCGGTCCCGGCGCGGCGTCCGCGGCGACGGGGGAAGGCGGCGAAGGCTTCGACGCGTGGCGGGAAGGCGCCGCGGACACCGACCTCGAACCCGGTACGGGCACCAACGACCCGGTGCTGCAGGTGTACACCAGCGGTACCACCGGCCTGCCGAAGGGGGTCGTCCTCGCCCACCGCAGCTTCTACTCGTTCGTCGAAGCCATGGAGCGCGAGGGGGCGGACTGGTTCGACTGGCTGCCCGACGACGTCAGCCTGGTCTCCTTCCCCGGCTCGTACGTCGCCGGCATGGCCTGGTTCATGCACAGCTTCATCGCCGGGATCCCGAACGTCGTCATGCGGATGTTCGTCGCCGAGGAGGCTGTGCGTCTCATCGAGCGGTACGGCGTCACCATCACGTTCGCGGCGCCCGCGATGCTGCATCTGATGCTCACCGAGTCACGGGGCCTCCAGTCGGTCTTCCGGTCGCTGCGGAAGGTGGCGTACGGCGCCGCGCCGATGCCCGAGGCGCTGCTCGACGAGTGTGTGAAGGTGATGAACTGCCAGTTCGCGCAGGTCTATGCCAGCACCGAGAGCGGCAGCGTGGCCACGATGCTGCCGCCGGCCGACCACCACGCCGGCAGCCCGGTGCTGCGCAGCGCCGGACGTGCCTGCCCCGGCAGTGAGATCCGGATCTGCGACCGGGAGGGCCGGCCGCTGCCGGCCGGGGAGACCGGCCAGGTGTGCATCAGGACCGGGGCCCGCATGCTCGGGTACTGGGGGATGCCGGAGGAGACCGAGCGGACGCTCGTCGACGGCTGGCTCCTGATGGGCGACGTCGGCTACCTCGACGAGCAGGGCTATCTCTACCTGCGCGACCGGATCAACGACACGATCATCATGGCCGGGCAGAACATCTACCCCGCCGAGGTCGAAGGCGCCCTCGACCAGCACCCGGCGGTGGCCGAGAGCTCCGTGATCGGCGTCCCCGACCCGCAGTGGGGCGAGTCGGTACGGGCCTGCGTGGTGCTCGTACCGGGAGCCCCGGCCACCACCCCCCGGGAACTGATGCTGCACCTGCGGGGACGGATCGCCGACTACAAGATCCCCACCAGCTATGTGTTCGTGGACACCCTGCCCCGCAACCCCTCCGGAAAGGTGCTGCGCCGGATCCTGCGCGAGCAGTACGGCGACCGGCAGCCCTCCAGCTGACCCGGCAGACGACCGAGAAGACCACAAGGGAGCCCTGGATGCCGCCCCTCGAACCGCCGTCACCAATGTTGCGCATCGGCGTTCTCCTGCCCACCAGGGAGATGGCCGTGACCGGCGACTACTCCATCGCACCGCTGCTCGACTTCGCCCGCGAGGCGGAGGACCTGGGCTTCGACTCGCTGTGGGCAGGCGACTCGCTCACCGCCCGGCCCCGTCTGGACCCACTGGTGGTGCTCGCCGCGGTGAGCGCCGTCACCAGCAGGATCGGGCTGGGCACGGCCGCGCTCACCGCGCCGCTGCGCCACCCGCTGATCGGCGCAAGCATGGCCGTCGGCCTGGACCACGCCTCGGGCGGGCGGCTGAGCCTGGGGCTCGGGTCCGGGTTCCCGGTCCCGGAGTCGGCGGCGGAGTTCGCCGCCGTGGGAGTGCCCTTCGAGAGCCGTGTCGGCCGCCTGGACGAGACCGTACGGCTGTGGCGGCAGACATGGCGCACCGGCGCCAAGGACGGAACCGGCGAATTCACCGGCCGCTACTGGCAGATCGACGGCGTCGACCGGCTGCCCAAGCCCGCCGTCCCCGGTGGCCCGCCGCTGTGGCTGGCCGGCAGCGACACTCCCCGGGTGCTCTCCCGCGTGGCGCGGCTCTACGACGGCTGGCTTCCGTTCCTGCCAGACCCCAAGGCGTACCGCGTCGCCTGGGAGCGGATCACCGAACTGGCCGAGCAGGAAGGCCGGTCGCCGCACTCCATCACGCCCGGCCTGTACGCCACGCTCAATGTGGACGCCGACCGCGGCCGCGCGGAGGCCGCCCTCGACAGCTACGTCCAGGGCTACTACGGCCGGCCGCTCGCGCTGATGAACACGGTGCAGGCGTACGGCTGGGGCGCCCCGGACGAGTGCGCCGCCTGGCTGGCCGAGTATGTCGCGGCCGGCGCACGCCACCTGGTGATCCGCATCGGTTCACTCGACTCGCGCCCCTACCTCCGGCAGATCGCCGAGGCGGTCCTGCCCGCGCTGCGCGCCGCGCGGCCGGCCGGACCGGTGCATGCCGAACAGCCCCTCCAGTGAGGAAAAATCCTGCGATGACCGATCGAATCACTTCGCCGTCGAGCCTTTGGTTCCAGCCCAGCGAGGCCGGCCCGGACGCGGCACTGCGGCTCTTCCTGTTCCCGCACGCCGGCAGCGGGGCATCGATCTACAAGGAGTGGCCCGACCTGCTGCCCGCCGATGTCGCGCACCACTGTGTCCAACTGCCGGGACGCCAGGACCGCGCGTCCGAGGAGACGTTCACCGAGATGGAGCCGCTGGTGGAGGCGCTCCAGGAGGCGATCACGCAGGAGCTGGACGATCGTCCGTACGCGTTCTTCGGGCACTGCATGGGCGCGCAGCTCGCCTACCGGCTGGCGGTCGCACTGGAGAAGAGCGGTCGTCCCGCACCGGTGCTCGTCGGAGTCTCGGGCTGGGCCCCGAAGGACTTCAAGACCCCGACCCTGGAGCAGGCGTACATGCCGATCGAGGAGCTGAAGGGGTGGATCCGCGCGCTCGGTTCGGTGCCGACCGAGATCATGGACGACCCCAAGGCCCTCGAAATGATCATCCCGGCGATGCGGGCCGACCTGGCCGTCGTGGCCAGCTATCTCGATGACGGCGCCGCGATCGGCTGCCCGATCGTCAGCTACAGCGGCAACGAGGACCAGCTCATGGAGCGCGGGGCGATGGCGTCCTGGGTGGACCGCACCAGCAGCTACCTCGGCAACTCCGAGTTCTCCGGAGACCACTTCTATATGAACAACATCGACAACACCATCGGCGTCACCTCCGACCTGGTGCGGCACATCAGGCGCGCAGTTACTCCATGAGCGCCGTCGCAGCCGCGGTCACAGCGTCAACCAGCCGTCCGCGGCGGGCATTTGAACGGGCTTTCAGAAACCAGGTGAGCCTCATAGCATGACGTGCGTGACCACAGTTGAGCGACCGGCCGGAGTCGGGCCACTCATCCGAGAGTGGCGGCATCGCCGCCGTCTGAGCCAGCTCGATCTGGCTCAGCGGGCGGGTATCTCCGCACGGCACGTCAGCTTCGTGGAGACCGGCCGGGCTCAGCCGAGCCGTCACCTGCTGCTGCGGCTGGCCGAACATCTGGAGGTCCCTCAGCGCAATCGCAACACCCTGCTGGTGGCAGCCGGATACGCCCCGGTGTTTGAGGAATCCGCGTTCGACGGGGCCCGCATGGCGGCGGTCCGGGCCATGGTCGACCGGCTCTTCAGCGCCCATGAGCCGTTCCCTGCGCTCGCCCTGGACGCCGACGAGAACATCGTCACGATGAACGGAGGGGCCCGGCTGCTCGCCCGCGAGCTGCCGGACCACCTGCGCGAACCGCCGGTCAATCTGATGCGGCTGACCCTGCACCCGGACGGCCTGTCGGGGCTGATGGTGAACTCCGCCCACTTCCGCCAGCACATGCTGGGGCGACTGCACCGCCAGGTCATCCACTCCGGCCGGCCGTCCTTGCGGCGGCTGTACGAGGAGGTGTCCGGCTATCCGGGGGTGGAGGCCGAGCCGGAGACCACCGACGAGGTGGTCACCCTTCTGCATCTGCGCGCTCTCGGTACGGAGTTGCGCCTGTTCAGCACCGTCACCACCTTCGGCGCCTCCACGGACATCACCGTGGCGGAGCTGTCGTTGGAGACCTTCCACCCGGCCGACGAGCACACCGCGGACGTCTTTCGCCGGACGGCACGGCAGCCGGCATGAAACCCGGCACCGCGCGCCAGGCTGCACAGCCGATCGGCGCGCGGTCTCGTCGGTGTCGCGCGGTCAGCAGATCTCGACGAACCCCGACGCGACGGTGTCCAGGGCCGGATCGTGTTCCAGGATCGCCCGCTCGCACCTGCGCAACCCCACCGACGGCAGGCATCCGGCGGCCTCCATCATGCGCTCACGCACCCTCTGGTAGACGCCCAGCGCCTCCGCCTGCCGTCCACAGCGGTAGAGGGCGACCATCAACTGTGCGCACAACCGCTCCCGCGGCAGGGCACTGCCGTCCACCAGCGAGCTGAGTTCACCAATGATCAACGCATGTCGGCCCAGGGCGAGTTCGCTGTCGTAGAGGATCTCGAAGGCTCGCAGCCGGGCGTCCTCGTAGCGGGCCGCCTCGGTCTGGCACATCGCCCCGCCCGTGATGCCGCCGAACACCGGCCCACGCCACATGGCGAGTGCCCGGCGCATACGGACGCTGGTCTCCGCGGGATGGCAGATGCCGGAGAACTTCTGCGCCTCCTGTACGGCGCGTACGAACCGCTCGCCGTCCACCTCTTCGTCGCCCACCACGAGTTGGTATCCGTTGGGTCCCGACCGGAGCCGGCCCTGCGGGCCACCGGGGTCCACCCGCTTGAAGCATTTACGGAGCCTGCTGATATGCGCGTGCAGCGCGTTCTCTGCTCTTCTGGGACGGCTGTCGCCCCATAATTCGTTCGCCAGCACCGACGCGGAAACGAACGAGCGCCGACTGACCAACAGAGGTACAAGAAGTGTCGTCTGCGCCGTGCTTTCGATGTGATGAGTTCCGTACGGGCCCTGCAGTTCCATAAGGCCCAGCACGTTGAGTACGATCATGACGCTTACCACCAGCGTGCCGCCTCGGTTCGCTCTTCGTCGGCCTTGCCTGGCATCGCGCACGGGCAGGCCGAAGCAGCGAGGTGTTGATATTCGGTCTCTGTGGCCGGGATACGTTCCTTCGTGCTCGGAGTATCAGCGCCTCGACAGGTGACGGGCCGGATCCCCGTCCGATGACCACCTGTCGATGGCTGTGGGCTCGGGGGCCGCGGCCGCCAGGGCGATCTCGGCGCCGGACGACAGACTCAGCAGTGGATTGTGTGAGAGGATCGCCTGCTCGAACGCACTGGTGGACGGTGAGGGCTCCAAGCCGAGTTCGTCATTCAGCCGACGGCGCAACTGCTGGTAGGCGGCGAGCGCCTCGGACTGCCGGCCGGAGCGGTAGAGCGCGGTCATCAGCTGCTGCCAGAAGCGCTCGTGGAACCGGTCGCGGGACAGGGTGCCCCTCAACTCTCCCACGATGCCCGCGTGGTTGCCCACGCGCAGTTCTGCGTCGAACAGTGTCTCGATGGCCAATAATCGGGACTCCTCGTACTGGGACACGGCGGCCTTGCAGATCACGCCGCCCTCGCCCTCCGGCAGCACCGGGCTCCGCCAGGCGTCGAGTATCGCCCTCAGGTCCCGGATGGCTGCGGGCAGATCTTCGTCCAGCCGGCCCCGGATACGTTCCAGACTGCTCAGGAACCACAGCGCGTCGACCTCGTCCTCCGCGACCATCAACTGGTAGCCGGAGATGTGGGTGCGCAGCCGGGATGCGGCCCGCTCGGGCTCGAGTGACGACAGTCGGCGCCTTATCCGGCTGATGTGAGCCTGGAGTGCGTTCTCGACCCGTTCAGGATGCTCCTCGCCCCAAAGTTCGTTGATCAGAGCCTCGCTGGGAACGAGCTCGGACGACTTGATGAGGAGCGTACGGAGCAGCTTCCGCTGGAGCACGCCGCGGACCTGCGTCTTGCCGTCCGCCGTGTCGATCTCTAACGGTCCCAGAACCTTGAAATAAAGCACTCTCAGAACCCCCGTTGCTGATATTGAGTACCAGTGAATGCGCTTTCTGTTCACGACCTTGCGCGGCTGACGACCAGCGCGCGACCATCTTGACGAAAACACGCCCTGGGCAAAAACGGAACTGTGACTCCCGCTATGAAACGCCGCGTTCACCCTCGCGTCGCTCCGTTCCGGTCCAGACGTTGAAGAGGAACGTCCCGGGAGCCGAAATTCCGCTCTGTCGAATCTCACCCTAACGGCTCGATCCTGACCGCACTATGACGCGCCGCTGACAGCAACGGTCCCTTGACAGGATCAAGGAACGCCGCGCCGACCGCGTGGACATCAACACTAAGGTGAAGGCCCTCCACGTCATCACCGGCTCACCGCAGGGCAGGCCACTTTCGCCGAGTTCACGACCCGGCCTTGCTGTCAAGGCACTTACCGCGTGCGCACAGCCTGGTCGGGCCCCGGGCTCGCCGTCCCGGCCGACGGCCCTGACGCGGTCTGCCGTTCCGGGTCGGGTGGACGTGGCGGTGATGCTCACGGATCCGACCAGGGGAATGGCAGCCGTCGCCCCATCGCCGAGCCGGTCTGCAGAGTGATCCGGGCCTGCCGATGCCGTCCGGCACCGCTCACTTGGACAGAGCGGCTGTCCGCCCCACGGGGGCGGAGGTCGTCGCGGACGGCGTCCTCTTCGGAGTCCGTCCGGGGGCACGCCGTCGGCTGGGACCGTCCCGGCAGCCGTAACAATCCCTGCGTATACAAAAACTCGGCGGAGAGGGCAGGATTCGAACCTGCGCGGGCGCAAAACCCGACCGTGAACGGTCCCCGCTAGGCCACTACGGGTACCTCTCCCAGCATTGCACTTGCGCGGAGAGGGCAGGATTCGAACCTGCGCGGGCGTAAAACCCGACCGTGAACGGTCCCCGCTAGGCCACTACGGGTACCTCTCCCAGATCGCAGGCTCTCTTTCTTTCCCTCCGAGCTCCTGCGCTCTGGTAATAGTTAATGCCCTCCGCTCGACCGTGTAAAGACCGATCGACGCGGAACGCGCCATATGTCAGCGCGATATCAGTTCGGCCCACGGCCGGCGGATCAGTCGCGGGCGCCTCGCTGACCGGTCGCTCCATCACATGCCGCCCGTGTCGGCACTGCCCGTGTCAGCCCTGCTCTGGTTTGACGCTGCTCAGGTCGACGTTCGCGTTCTGGTTCGTGTTGGCGTTGGCGTTGGCGTTCTGAACTGCCTGCAGCGCGAGAAGAATTACCCACCGAAAAGAGGATCGCCCTCAGGCGCGGAGAGCGGCGTCGAGTTCGCGAATGAACTGTCCCACGCGCCCGCCTCCGGAAGGTGCCGCGGGCAGACGGCCGAGTACCGCGATGACCGCGGGCGGCGCGTGATGACGAGCCCATTCCCCGTACGCGCTGCCGCCCCGAAAATGCGCTACGCGCACCGGGAGACAATGGTCAGCCTCGTACGGCGGGAAGGGCCTTTCTGACAGGGGTGGTTCGGCAGTACGGCGACGCCACCCACCCCCGCGTCGTCCCGGCCGGGACGACCGACTTCGCGCCCATCGTCAACGACATGCGTGGCGTCGGCACCACGGCCGTCGTCAGCTCACCGCGGCCAAGGGGAAGCGCCCGGCGCGCGGCCGCTCGTCGCCCCGCTGGAGAAGGCCAGGTTCCGGGGCATCACACGGGACTTCGCCCTCGACTTCAAGATGACGGGCACCCCCATGCTCGCCCCCCGCCGGCTTCATCCTCCAGGTGCGCGCAGGCGCCTTCCGCTGCCCGGGCCCGGCACCGGACAAGGCGCCGCAGCCGAAGGTGAAGTGACGATGCGACAGCTCGCTGCGGATGACCCGGAGTCGATCGGCAGCCACCGACTGCTCGCCCGGACGGGGCGGGGGGATGGGCGTCGTCCACCTCGCACGCTCCGAGGGCGGCGCTCTGGCCGCCCTCGAGGTCCTCCGCGCCGAACACGCCGCCGACCCCGGCTTCCGAGCCAGCTTCCGGGCCCGCTTCCGGCGCGAGGCCCGCGTCGCGGCCCGGGTCGACGGCCGCTGGACCGTGCCGGTCACGGCCGCCGACCCGGAGGCCGCCGAACCCTGGATCGCCACCGCCTTCGTCCCCGGCCCCTGGCTCGCGGAGACCGTCGCAGAGCACGGCCCGCTGCCCCCGGTCACCGTGCGGGCGGGCCCGGCTCGCCGAGGCGCTCGCAGCCGTGCATACGGCGGTGCTCGTCCACCGCGACATCAAGCCCGGCAATGCGCTGCTCGCCCTCGACGGACCGCCCCTCATCGGCTTCGGCATCGCGCGTATGAGCGGCGCCACCGCTCTGACCGCGACCGACGTCGTCATCGGCACCTCCGGATATCTCCCGCCCGAACATGCGCGGGCCCGCGACGAGGAGGTCGGCCCGCCCAGCGACGTCTTCTCCCTGGGCTGCCTCCCGGCCTTCGCGGCCACCGGCCGGCCGCCGTTCGACGGCGCGTGGCTGCCGGCGCGACCTTCCGCACGATCCACGAGGAGCCCGAGGCCCGGCCCTGCACGACCAGCTCCGGCAAGCCCGTCGGCACCGGCCGACGGCGGGGCCGCCGACACCGCGTGACCCGCTCCCCCGCCACTCCGGGCGGCACCCTCGTCCTGGACGGCGAAGGGCCGGCCAAGGCCGTCCTGCGCGACCCTACGGTCACGATCTGGCTCGCTCGCGCCCGCGCGGACGACCGCGGGTGATCACGTCCACGGCCGCCCCGGCCGAGGTCATCCATCCCCGGATCAACCGCCCGGCCCTGGAGTGGAGCCTTGTCACGCCTCGCCGTCGAACCACTCACGAAGCCCGTCGCCCGCCACGCCGCCGCCCTGCTCGCCGACGCCGGGCTGCACGGCCACAGGTACACAGGTACGCCATCGACGACGTGCCCGGCGCCACGGCCCTCGCAGCCCACGGGCCGGTCACGGTCCTCACCTCGGATCCCGAGGGCCTTTCCGCCCTGTGCGGTGGACGCGTCACCGTCATCGAGGCTGAAGGGACACGTCAGGCTCTGCCGTGCGCCTCCTGTGAGCGCCGTGACAGCGAATCGATGACCGCTGCGGCGAACAGCACCCCTCCGATGATCACGAACTGGACGGCGATCGGGGTGTCCGTGATCGCCATTCCCGAGGCGATCGACTGGATGATCAGCGCGCCGAGGGCCGCGGACCAGGTCGTTCCGCGGCCTCCGAACAGGCTGGTGCCGCCGATGACCGCCGCCGCGATGGCGTTCAGGAGCAGGACGCCCCCGCCCGAGGACTGGCTCACCGAGGTGATCCGTGAGGCGAGGAACAGGCCGCCGATCGCGGCCATCGCGCCCGAGACCGCGAGCGCCGCGGTCTGTACCCCCACCACGTTGAGGCTGGCGCGGCGGGCCGCCTCGACACCGCCGCCGAGTGCGTAGATCTGCCGCCCGTAGTGCGTGCGACGCAGGACGACGTCCAGGGCGGCCACCACGACGAGGAAGATCAGGAGGGCCAGCGGCAGGCCCTGGAACCGGTTCAGAACGTAGGCGGCGGCGAACGCGATCACCGCGAGCACTCCGGCGCGCGCCACGATCCAGCGGAGCGAGTGGTGCGGCATGCCCAGGGCCATACGACGTCGCCTGTCCCGGTAGGACGTCAGGAAGACCAGGCCCGCGCCGAGCGCCGCCAGACCGTAGGCGACGCCGTCGTTGCTGAAGTAGTAGCTGGTCAGCTTGGCGACGAAGCCGTTTTCGTCGAGGTTGATGGTGCCGCTGGTGCGGAGGATGTAGAGCATGAGGCCGTTCCAGGTCAGCAGCCCCGCCAGGGTGACGACGAACGCCGGCACGCGGGTCCTCGCGAAGGAGAATCCCTGGAGAGCCCCTGCCGCGGTACCCGTGAGGACCCCGACGACGACGGCGAGCCATTCCGGCACGCCGTAGTTCACGTTCAGCACGGCGAAGACGGCCGCGGACAGACCGCTGACCGAGCCGACCGACAGGTCGAGCTCGCCGATCAGCAGCACGAAGACGATGCCGACCGCGATCAGGCCCGTGCCCACGATGTCCACGCTGAGATTGGACAGGTTCCGGGGTGAGAGGAAGTTCTGGTTGAGGATCTGGAAGACGACCCATACCGCGACGAGGACGAACACGACCGGGAGCGAGCCCAGATCGCCCGCCCTGAGCCTGCGCCGGGACGTGGCGGCGCAGCCCTCCAGGGCCCGGACGATGCCCCGCCGGGGCTGGGTCCGACCGGGCTCGGCGGCGGGCGTGGCGGAGTCGGCCTGCGCGTTGCCCACCCGCTTGCGCATCCCTTTCACCACTCCGCCTCCTAGGGAGCCGTCCGGCGGGGCACGTTCTCCGTAGCGCCGGTGATGGAGGAGATGATCTCTTCCTGAGACGCGGTGCCCACGTTGAAGAAGCCGTTGTTGCGGCCGAGTCGCAGCACCGCGGCCCGGTCCGCGAGCGCTTTGACATCACCCATGTTGTGGCTGATGAGCAGGACCCCCACGCCGCGGTCACGCAGGTGGTCGACGATGTCCAGAACCTCGCTGGTCTGTTCGAATCCCAGAGACGCGGTCGGTTCGTCCAGCAGAAGGACCCGGGGGTCGCCCAGGAGCGAGCGGGCGATGGCGACCGTCTGCCGCTGGCCGCTGGACAGGGAGACGACGGGTGCGCGCAGATCGGGGACGCCAATCGCCAGACGCTTCAGCAGGTCCCGGCTGCGGCGTTCCATCTCCACCTCGTCGAGGAATCCGAACCTGCGGATCTCCCGCCCGAGGAACAGGTTGCCGACGACGTCGAGGTTCCCGCACAGCGCAAGGTCCTGGTAGACGGTGGCGATACCGAGTGCCCGGGCGTCGTGCGGGCGCCTGATGTGAACCGCCCTTCCGTCCCACTCGATGACGCCCGTGTCCGCGGGGGCGACGCCCGAGATCACCTTGACCAGGGTGGACTTGCCGGCCCCGTTGTCGCCCAGGAGTGCGACGACCTCACCGGCGCGAACCTCCAGGTCGATGTCGGAGAGGACCTGGACGACACCGAAGCGCTTGCACACGCCGTGCAGAGCCAGCAGGGGTGAGGGCGACACGCGAACCATCTCCTTCCCCGCGCCCGGCCTCAGTGAAACGACCTATACCTCTATATATAGGGGCATACCTTCCTATCCGGTGGGTCTTGTCCGTGAGTCCTGTCCGCTGAGTTGTCCGGTGAGTCATCCAGTGAGTCATCCGGGAGTCATCCGGTGAGTCCGGCCTTGTCGCAGGCCGCCCTGAGCTCGGGCGTGCAGATCTGCCGGATCGTGTACACGCCGTCCTTGACCAGGATGTTCTTGATGTTGCGGACGGTCACGGATATCGGGGTGAGCAGGACGGCCGGAACCTCCTGCCCGGTGCGGGTCCTCACCTTGCCGGTGGCGATGCGGTCGAGACTCTCACCGCGGGCCGCGGCCACGGCCATGGCGGCGCCCGCGGAGGCCTCGGGCGGGAACGGCTTGTAGACGGTCATGTACTGCTCGCCGTCGACGATGCGCCGTACTGCTCCGAGGTCGGCGTCCTGACCGGTGACGGGGGGCAGCGGGGTGACCTTGTTCGCCTTGAGGGCCGAGATGCTGCCGGCGGCGAGGCCGTCGTTGGCTGCGTAGACGCCGTCTATGTTGTTGGCGCCCAGGTCGGCGATGGCTCCCGACATGTTCATGTTGGCGGCCTCGGTCCGCCACATGAGCGTGTCGTACGATTTGCCGATCTTGACCTTGCCCTTGAGCACGGACAGGGCGCCCTTCTTGAACCAGATCGCGTTGGGGTCGGTGGGGTCGCCGTTCATCATGACGATCTGGCCGCCTTTCGCCTTGGCGCCCATGGCCTTCAGGAGTGACCGGCCCTGGAGCCGGCCGACCTCCTCGCCGTTGAAGGAGACAAAACCCGAGATCGGGCCCTCGGCGAGGCGGTCGTAGGAGATCACGGAGATGTGCGCGTCGTGCGCCTTCCTGACCGCGGCGCCGAGTGAACGGGCGTCCACGGCCACGAGCACCAGCACGTTGACCCCCTTGGTGATCATGGAGTCGAACTGTTGCTGCTGGGTCGCCACATCGCTCCTGGCGTTGGCGTGGTAGACCGTGCACTCGTGGCACAGCTCCTTGATCTTCTTCTCGAGCAGGGGCCTGTCGTTCGTCTCCCAGCGAGGCGTGGTGGCGTCCGGCATCAGCAGACCGATCTTCGGAGCACTCCCGCCGCCGGCGCCGCCTCCGCCCTGTCCGCAGGCCGCGAGGGCGACGGCCGTCGACATGGCTGCCACGACGAGGACGACGTCCCGTATGCAGGTCTTCATTTGAGAGACCTCCCTGGCCCTTCCACCGGAACGAGGCCCGATCAGGGGCCTCGGGGTGGCCGCACGTGGTTGCGGACGATGACCGGCAGCGAACGGGAGGGCGCCGACGGAGCGGCGACGAGGAGGTGGCGGTGTGCAGGTATGGCTGACCGTGCGGATGTCGGTGACCAGCTCGGGCAAGACGCCCACGCCGTCAGTCTGGCATCGGCGACGGGGACCTGCGAGCGCAGCGGCTTGCGCCGGCCGTACGGCAGCTCGTCACTCCACGTATCGACAGGACTGCACAGCGGTGAGAACCATGCCCGACATCACCCGCACTCCATGGAGCCGGAGGGGTGCCGCACCACCCCACACCCCAGGCCCCACTTGTCCGAATCATGACGATTCGACAACCCTCAGGGGACAAAGCAGCATGGATCTATGGAAAGTGTGAAGATCGTAAGCCTTCGGGCAACGGCGGCGCAGCCGTCCGGCGGGCGCCTGGTTGGACCGACCCCTACGCGATCACACAGCCATGAGCACAGTTGATCTCGCTTCTTCTTCGCCGGCCGTGAGGACCAAGCCCTCGGTGCACATCGCTCTTCTCGGTGGCTTCGATCTCATGGTCGGCGATGTTCCCGTGACGGTTCCGGCCGGCTCGAAGCGGCTTCTGGCGTTCATCGCCCTCAACTACCGTGCTTCCGTACCCCGAGCCCTGGTCGCCGGAAGTCTCTGGCCCGAGGCGTCCGAGCAGAGTGCGTACACGAACCTGCGGGCGGCACTCTCGCGTCTGCGCGGCATCGGCAGGAAGGCGCTCGACGTCACCCCCACCGAGGTGCGTCTCGCGCGGGATGTCACGGTGGACCTCTACCACTCCCGTTCGCTGGCCCAGCATCTGGTCGATCCCCGCGCCCCGGCCGAGGAGCTCCGCCTCAACGCGGCAACCGTCGACCAGCTCTCGGCCGACCTGCTGCCCGGCTGGTACGACGAGTGGGCGCTGCTGGAGGCGGAGCACTGGCGGCAGCTGCGGCTGCACGCCCTGGAGGCCCTGGCAGGGGAGTTCATCGACGCCAAGGAGTTCGCCGGAGCGGTGTCGGCCGCCCACGCGGCCGTTCAGGCCGATCCCCTGCGGGAGAGCAGCCAGGCGTCGCTGATCCGCGCCCACCTGGCCGAGGGCAACCCGTCCGAGGCGCTGCACCACTTCGAACGCTATGCACAGCGCCTCCGCGACGAGTTGGGACTCCGTCCGACGCAGCGGCTGCGCCAGCTCGTGGCCGAACTGCAGCGGTCACGCCCCGGCAACGGGTCGCTGCGGCCGTGAACCCACATCCGGACACGCGCCCTCACGCAGGGCGCCGGACGGTCATACGCCGGCCCCCGCACCGGCCGTCTCCGTCTGAGGGGCCCCTCTGCGGCGGACTCGGCCGATCATCCGGTCGCGTGCCGCCACCACGTTCGAGCCCACCCAGCGCAGGAAGCCCGTCGGCAGGAAGATCGCATCCGCGAAGACCATCGCCATGGAGAAGAACGGCAGGCCGCAGATCACCGCGATGGACGCATGCTCGGCCATCATGATGGGAAGCAGCACGTTCTTCACCCGGCGGTTGAGGAGGGTGAAGGGGAAGGCGACCTGCACGATCACCGTGCCGTAGGTGATCGCCGTGAGCATCGTGGAGTTGCTGTCGAGCGCCCGGGACAGCGGGGCCCACGGCTCGAAGTAGTGAAGGTGGAGCGGGTAGTGCACGGCGGTTCCATCCTGCCACCGCGCGCCCTGGATCTTGTACCAGCCGGCCGTGGTGTAGAGGATGCACACCTGGGCGGCGATCACCAGCATCCCCGCGTTGTGGACGAGGTTGGCGATGACGTCCGACGTCGCCCGCAACTGGGAGAGGGGGCGCCGCTCGGCCAGGAACCACAAGGCGTGGACGATCCACATCCCCCAGAAGAACAGGGCCCAGCCCCAAAGGAGCTGAGCGAATCCCGTCATCTGCCCGATGGCGAGGGCCAGGCCGAAGAACACCCAGAGGGCCACGCCCACCCGATCGCCGCCCGCCCGGCCCAGCACCGCCGCGCGCTCCCGCCGCCGCGCGTCCAGCGACCACACCTGCCCGCACCGCGTGAGCACCAGGTAGCTCGCGACCAGGTGGATGAGGGTGTCGCCGCCGTCGCCAAGGAGGACGCTGCTGTTCATGAGCGACAACACGCCGGCCATGAACAGCAGTGACATCGTGCGGGTGTGCCACCCGAGGAACAGGAGCAGACTCACGACGATCGTGCCGTTGTACACCAGCTCGAACCACAGCTCGCTCCTGGTCCACACCAGCATCGAGAACGCGCCGTTTTCATCGATCAGGCGCCGGGCCAGGCCGAATCCCCAGGGGTTGGCGGGTCCGTACAGCACCAGTCGGTGCGGCCACTCCCGGATCAGGTAGAGCCCGAAGGTCAGCGCGAAGCCGATCCGGACGATCGCGGCCTGGTACGGAAAGAGCGCCGTTCCCGTGATCTTCTGCATCCCCCTGGTGATCCCCGCATCGAGTTTCGCGCCCATGCCCTCGAAGGGCGAGGGCACCCGGGCGGTGTCCTTCTCGACGTTCAACGGAAGTCCTCCTTCGAGACCGGCCACCATGGGAGGGCCTGGTTGGTCGTCCGGGCGTCCACGGGCTCATTGCTCCACTTCGGCGGAACGATGGGGGCATATGCCGCGTAAATCTGCACCTTCACCACCTGGCCGCCGTCGAGCCGCTGTCCGAGCCGTTGTGCCGCGATCCGGCGCAGGTAGTCCTCGGAGAGCCGGCCGCGCAGACCGTTCGCAGTCCCGTTGATGTCGTGCTGCCTGGTGTAGAAGTCCCAGGCCTGGCGCAGCTGGTTCTGGTAGGTGTGGCTGGGCGCGGGATTGTTCCTGATGTGGGCGAAGTCCTGGTCGGCCAGGGACACCCAGGGCGTCGTGCGCAGTGAGCCGTCGGGCATCCTGACCTCGGCGCGCGCATGCACGGTGATGTTCGTCTGGAGCGGGTTCGGGGCGAAGAGCTGCCAGTTCTGATCGAACTCCGGATAGACGTAGGCGCGTACCAGCTCGCCGTGTTCCCTGTTGATGGCATTCGACGGTGCGAGATACAGGCAGATCAGGAGCAGGTGGACGGTGACGGCGATCGCCGTCACCACGATGGCCCCAGTGATCACGATCCGCGACAGCAGCGACCAGGACCCGCTCGGAGAGGGCGGCAGCACATCCGCTTCGGCGGACTCGCGCAGCGCCGCACCCTCCAGGCAGGTCTCGTCCAAGGCCTCGTGTTGCTCCACAACGCTCCCCCGATCTGGGGTCCCGGGACATTCGGCGAATGCAGTGGCGAATCACCCGGCTCGTTGAGCGGATCATCGCAAAACCAAGATAAAAACCCCCATACCAGTACGAATCTTCTGTTGGGCCGAATGGTGGCCGGGCGCGGTCACGCCGGGGTCACGCCGGATCAACGCCGCGGTCATGGCCGGTCTCCCAGGCTGGGGGAGGTATGTAGCCCATCCCTCAAGGAGGCATCATGGCGACGGGCATCCGGAGGCACCTTGCACGCGCGATCGGCGCGTCCTGCCTGGCTGCTGCGCTTGCCGGAACGGCGGGCGTACTGAGCGTGGGGGCGACGCCTCAAACAGCGAAGGCTGCGACCAACTCGGCGAACGTGCCGTCGGCCCTGGTCTGCAGGCTGGTCAATGTGAACGGCCGGCTCGTGGCTCGCCTGGTGAACACCCAGAACGGCGCGATCGTCGGGCTTTGCCGGGTCGGCGGCACCACTACCGGCGCGGCCGTCACCGGCGCCACCACGATCGGCGGCATCGGAGGCGGCACCACGACCGGAGCGGCCGTGACCGGTGCCACCACGACCACGACCGGCGCCAGCACCACCACCGGAGCGTCCGTCACCGGCGCGACCTCGACCGCGACCGGCGCCAGCACCAGCACCGGAGCGGCCGTGACCGGCGCAACCTCCACCAGCGGCGCCATCGGCGGCGGCACCAGCACCGGCGCAGCCGTCACCGGCGCAACCTCCACCAGCGGCGCCATCGGCGGCGGCACCAGCACCGGCGCAGCCGTCACCGGCGCAACCTCCACCGGCGGCTTCGGAGGCACCAGCACCGGAGCGGCCGTGACCGGCGCAACCTCCACCGGCGGCCAGATCGGCGGCGGCACCAGCACCGGCGCAGCCGTCAGCGGCGCAACCTCCACCGGCGGCTTCGGAGGCACCAGCACCGGAGCGGCCGTGACCGGCGCAACCTCCACCGGCGGGTGACAGGCCCTAGGGCAAACCGCCTGCTGAACGCACCGGATCCCTCCGACGGCTCCCGCACTGCGCGGCACGCCGTCGGAGGGACTCTTGCCTTCCCCGGGTCCGACTCCCGCTCCCGGACCGGCTTCTGCTCCGAGCCGACTCCTGCTCCCAGGCCGATTCCTGGGAGCAGGCCCCAACTCCCCTGTGCCCAGCCTGTGAGTTCCCTGATTCTCATCCTTCCCTCAGCACCGGCTCAGCGGTCCCCCAGATCGGGCCCGGATCGTCGCCGGCATGAACGAAACGAACGCGGGAGGCGTCCGGCAGCGGTCGGTTGAGGTCGTGGTGCCGGTTCACAACGAGGCGCATGTCCTCGACGACAGCATCGGACGCCTCCACTCACACCTCGAAGAGTCCTTTCCGTTCCCGTTCCGGATCACCATCGCGGACAACGCCAGTACCGACGAAACCTGGTGCAGGGCCGTCGAGTTGGGGCACCGGCTGCCGCACGTCCACGCCGTGCATCTGGACCTCAAGGGCCGGGGCCGGGCCCTGAAGCACGTGTGGAGCCAGTCGACGGCCGACGTCGTCGCCTATATGGACGTCGATCTCTCCACCGGGCTCGAAGGCTTTCTGCCGCTCGTCGCGCCGCTGCTCAGCGGGCACAGCGATCTCGCCATCGGCAGCCGGCTGCACCGGCAGGCCGACGTCGTGCGCGGGCCGAAGCGGGAGTTCATCTCGCGGTCCTACAACCTGCTGCTGAAGCTGGGGCTCGCCGCTCGCTTCTCGGACGCCCAGTGCGGGTTCAAGGCCGTGCGCACCGATGTCTTCCTGGCGCTCGCCCCGCACATCGAGGACAACGCCTGGTTCTTCGACACGGAGTTGCTGGTGCTCGCCGAGCGCAATCGGCTGCGCATCCACGAGGTTCCCGTCGACTGGGTCGACGATCCCGACAGCCGGGTCGACATCGTCCGTACGGCAGTTGACGACCTCAAGGGCATGGCGCGGATGGTCCGGCGTATCGCCACGCGGCGGGTGCGGGTCGCAGGTGTGCCGCGCAGGGTTCCCGTCCCTCACGTGCCCGCGCCCCGTGCGGTCCTGGTCAGCCATCCCTCTTCCTCCCCGGAGCACCTGGAGTACGCGTCATGACGACCCTCGCCCCACCGCCCCGCAAGGACGGGGTCCGCCACTCGCACCGGGCGGCCCCGGACGGCAACGGCGGCCTCGCCTCGCGCGCCCGTGCGCTGTTCGCCGGTTCTCCCGACGACCCTCGCTGGGCCCGGCCCGCCCTCTGGGCGATCCTCGTGCTCGCGGCCGGCCTGTACGCCTGGAACCTGTCCTCCATCACCGGAAACTCCTTCTACAACGCCGCGGTCTACAGCGGCACCAAGAGCTGGAAGGCGCTCTTCTTCGGCGCCCTGGACGCCGGCAGCTTCATCACCGTCGACAAACCGCCGTTCGCCCTGTGGGTGATGGGGCTCTCCGCCCGTGTCCTCGGTTACGGCACCTGGCAGTTGATGCTGCCCATGGTCGCCGTGGGCGTCGGGTCCGTCGGACTGCTCTACCGCCTGGTCAAGCGGGACTTCGGAGTTGTGGCCGGCACCGTCGCCGCGCTGGTACTCACCCTCACCCCGATCACGGTCGCCATCAATCGCGACACCAACCCCGATCCGATCCTCGTCTTCCTGATGCTGCTGGGTGCGGCCGGGCTGCTGAAGGCCGTCCGCACCGGGCGGCTCGGGCCGCTCGTGTGGTCCGCCGTCGCCATCGGGTTCGCCTTCAACACCAAGATGATGCAGGCGTACGTCGTCCTGCCCGCCTTCTTCCTCGTCTATCTGTGGGCCGCCGACACCGGGCTCGGCAGGCGGATCCGCAACCTCGCCGTCGCCACCGTCGCCCTCGTGGTCTCCAGTGCCTGGTGGATGGTGATCGTCGATCTGTGGCCCGCTTCCTCCCGCCCGTACATAGGGGGTTCGACCGACAACACCGTCTGGGACCTGGTCATCGGCTACAACGGGTTCGGGCGCATCTTCGGCGCCGGTTCGTCGGTGGGCTCACAGGGCAACGGGGCCAGTTTCGGCGGCAGCGCGAGCATCTACCGGATGTTCAACGACATCATGGGCGGGCAGATCTCCTGGCTCATCCCCTTCGCGGCCATCGCTCTCGCCGGCGGGCTCGTGCTGCGGGGGCGGGCTCCGCGAACCGACCTGCGGCGTGCGGCGCTCATGCTCTGGGGTGGCTGGTTCGTGCTCCACTACCTGACCTTCTCCCTCGCCGAGGGCACCTTCCACCCGTACTACGTCACCGCCATGGCCCCCGGCATCGCCGCACTGGCCGGTGCGGGCGGCGTCGCCCTCCACCAGGCGTTCCGTGAGCGGTCCGCGGCGAAGTGGGGCTGGGTGCTGCCCGCGGCCGTCGCGGTCAGCGCGGTCTGGGCGATCGTGCTGCTCCAGCGGGTCTCCGGCTCGGGCACGGTCTACACCGTCGCGGAGGCCGTGGTCGGCGTCGCGGGTGCGGTCTCCGTGATCGGGCTGCTCGCCGGGCGGTTCATGCGACGGCAGCGGCTCCTCGGCTTCGCCACGCTGGCCGCGGTCGTCGCCCTGCTGGCCGGGCCGGCCGCGTACTCCGTCTCGGCCGCCACCTCCGTCAGCAGCAACGGCACCAACCCCACGGCCGGTCCCAACACCGGGGGCGGCATGGGCGGTGGGCCGGGCGGCGGTACGGGCGGAGCCCCGAGCGGCTCCTCCGGCAGGACCGGCAGCGCTCCGGGCGGCTCCGGTAGCGGTCGCAGCCTGGGACAGCCGCCGTCCGGCGGCGGGGCACCGTCCTCCGCCGGGTCCGGCAACTCGACTTCCTCGTCCTCGTCCGAGAACAGCAGCCGGACCGGCGGCGGTGGGACGGTCGGCGGAATGGGCGGTGGTACCCAGGTCACCTCCGAGATGATCACCTACCTGAAGAAGCACCAGGACGGCGCCACCTGGCTGGTGGCGGTGTCCACCGACCAGACCGCTTCCTCGATCATCCTGGAGTCGGGCCGGCCTGTGATCTCCATGGGAGGCTGGTCCGGCAGCGACAACGCCATGACCCTCGCCAAGCTCAAGAGCCTCGTGAAGTCCGGGAAGCTGCACTACATCGTCATCAGCAGCGAGGGCGGCCGGGGCACCGACTCCGAGATCGCCACCTGGGTCGAGAAGCACGGCACGGCGGTCAAGGCCTCGGCCTACAGCTCCAGTTCCTCGTCGTCATCGTCGTCATCGTCGTCATCGACGTCATCGACGTCCTCGTCGTCATCGACGTCCTCGTCGTCATCGACGTCCTCGACGTCCTCGACGTCCAGCGGCGGCCTCTACCGCCTGGATGCCTCCGACGTCGACTGAGCAGACCTGCCGAGACGAGCGGGGCGGGCCGCCGGATCCACCGGCGGCCCGCCCCGTTCGCGCACGCCTGTTGACAGATTCAAGCGTAAACTTGTCTGGGAGGAAGCCGAGTTGCGCTTCCCAGAGAGCAGCGGACGAACCATGCGCCACTCCTCCGGCATCACCCCCCAGCCCCACACCGTCACCGCCGCCGAGGTCGTCCCCGGGGATCTGCTCGCCCTGGCGGAGCAGGACATCGCCGAGCACACCTGGTACGTCGTCATGCGCACCGTGCCGGAGGGCCCGGAGTCGATCCGGCTGACCCTGCGGCCACCGCTGGGCGGCACCGACCACGACGAGGTCGTCGCCCGCTCCCGGCGCGTCACGGTCGCCGGCCACCGGACGGACGTGGCCGCCGTCCCGCTCGTCACGTCGAGCGACCTCGCCCGGACCTCCTTATGCGACGGGGACCGGGTCACCTCCCTGCGTGCCGTTGACCCCCGGGCGCAGGAGGAGACGTACGTACGCCGCTGGGGAGTCTGGCACCGCGACCTGGAGAACCCTTCCGAACGGCCGCTGACCGACGAGGAGTTGCGGAAGCTGGCCGAGGACGCCGCGCGGCGGGGCCATCTCGTACGGCACCACCCGCGCCCGCTCCGCCCGTCCCGCGGCGCGGCTGCACGGCGGGTCGTGGTCACCGGGCTCGGGGCGGTCACCCCGCTGGGTGTCGGCGTGCCCGAGCTGTGGGAGGGACTCGTCCAAGGTCGTTGTGGCATACGGGAGTTGGCGGACGAGGAGTTCGCCGGACTGCCCGTACGGGTGGCCGGCACGGTGCCCGTCGACCCCGTCGGACTGCTGCCCGGACCGCAGGCGCGCCGGATGAACCGCGCCGCCCAGTTCGGGGTGCTCGCGGCGCGGGAGGCCTGGCAGGACGCGGGGTTCTCCACGGCGGGAACGGTCGAGAGCGGCCTCGACCCCGAGCGCGTCGGCGTCTCGGTGGGCGCGATCCTCGGCGACGCGTCCATCCTGGTGGGCGGCGACCGCAAGCTGCGCGACAAGGGCCCACGCGCCGTCTCCCCGCTCACCACCCCCATGACGGTGCCCTCCCAGGCGGCCTCCCAGATATCGCTCGACCTGGGCATCACGGGTGAGGCACGCACGGTGACGAGCGCCTGCGCGTCGGGGACGGAGGCGATCGGGCAGGCCATCGACCGGATCCGGTACGGACATGTGGACCTGGCCCTGGCGGGTGGCGCGGAGGCGGTGGTCACACCGGCGATCATGGCGTCGTTCGCGTCGATGCGCGCCCTGTCGGCCCACGGGGTGGGCGACGTCTCCCCCTCCCGCCCGTTCGCCAAGGACCGCGACGGCTTCGTCAACGGCGAGGGTGCCGGGTTCCTGCTGCTGGAGGCGGAGGAGCATGCGCGAGCCCGCGGGGCGCGTATCTACTGCGAGGCCGCGGGCTGGGGGCTCTCCGCCGACGCCCACCACATGGCGGCCCCGGACCCGTCGGGCAGCGGGATCGCGCTCGCGCTGCGGCGAGCGCTCAGGGACGCGGACGCGCACGCCGTGGACGTCGTCCACGTCAACGCCCACGCGACCGCCACATCCGACGGCGACCTCGCGGAGGCGACCGCGCTCCGGGCGGTCCTGGGCGGCGCGGTACCGGTCACGGCCCTCAAGGGGCACCTGGGCCATCTCCAGGGAGCGGCGGGCGGCGTCGAGGCGGTGGCCACGGTCCTGACCCTGCACCACGGGGTCATCCCCCCGACGATCGGCGGCTCGGAACAGGACCCGGAGATCCGACTGGACGTGGTCCGGGGCACCCCACGACCCCTGCCTTCCGCGGGCGACCTTGCCCTGAGCAACTCCTTCGGCTTCGGCGGGCACAACGCGGTGCTGGCGCTGCGGAGGACGAGCATGGCGTAGACAGCCCGGGGCAGGAGACTGCGGCCACCCGGCCACGCGGCCTCACGCCGTGCGCTTACGTGCCGTCGTCTTCTTCGCCGCGGTCTTCTTCGCCGCCGTTTTCTTCGCCGTGGACGCCGTTTTCGCCGCGGACGCCGATTTCGCCGTCGTCTTCTTTGCCGCGGCCTTCTCCCCGGTCTTCGTCGCAGTCTTCGTCGCGGTCTTCGTCGCGGTCTTCTTGGCGGCCGTCTTCTTCGCCGCCGTCGACTTCTTGCCGCCGACCTCCTTCGGCGCCCCACCCGCCGGCTTCCGGGCCGGCAGGGGTCTGACCTCCGCCGCCTCGGCAGGCTCCTCGCCGCGCGACTCCCTCGCGGCGCGAACGCTCTTCTCCAGCGCGGCCATCAGGTCGAGAACCTTGCCGCCCGGCGCCGGTTCGGGGGCCTCGGGGGGCGCCTCTCCCGCGGCCTTCGCGGCGATGACCTCCTCCAGGGCCTCGCGGTACTCGTCGTGCAGCTCGCCGATGTCGACCTCGCCGAGCGTGTCCATGAGGGCGTCCGCGAGGTCGAGTTCCTTGTCATTGACGGTGACGTGCGTGTCCGGGGCGACGCCCTCGGGGGCGCGGACCTCGTCCGGCCACAGCAGTCCGTGCAGGGCGATGGCGTCCTCCACCACCCGCAGCATGCCCAGGCGCTCGCGGCCGCGCAGCGCGAACTTGGCGATGGCGACCTTGTTGCTGCGCTTCAGGGCCTCGCGCAACAGCGTGTACGGCTTGGCGGCCGGGGCACCGCTCGCGGCGAGGTAGTACGCGCTGTCCATGTGGAGCGGGTCGATCCGGTCGAACGGAACGAAGGCGACGATCTCGATCGTCCTGGCCGTCGGGATCGGCAGGTGGGACAGGTCCTCGTCCGTGATCGGGATGATCGTGCCGTCCGCGTCCTCGTACCCCTTGCTGATCTCCGCACCCGAGACCTCGCGGTCCTCCAGCTCGCAGAACTTGCGGTAGCGGATGCGCCCGCCGTCCTCCGTGTGGATCTGACGGAAGGAGATCGATTTGCTCTCGGTGGCGTTCACCAGCTTGATGGGGATGCTGACCAGGCCGAACGAGATGGCGCCGTTCCAAATGGATCGCACGTTCAGCACCTTTCAGATGCATTCCAGATGTTTTATCGGATTTCGTGAGATTCTCATCGTATGACGCCGATCACAGAGGTGGAGGGACGGCGGCTCGCGCTCAGCAACCTGGAGAAGGTCCTCCATCCCGCGACCGGCTTCACCAAGGGCGAGCTGCTGCACTACTACGCGACCACTGCGGACGCACTGCTGCCCCATCTCCACGACCGCCCGCTGTCGTTCCTGCGTTACCCGGACGGCCCGGACGGCCAGCTCTTCTTCGCCAAGAACGTGCCGCCGGGCACGCCCGACTGGGTCACCACGGCCGAGGTGCCGCGCTCGGAGGGACCGGCCCGCATGGTGCTGGTCCAGGACCTGGCCAGCCTGATGTGGGCGGCCAACCTGGTCACCGAGTTCCACACCCCGCAGTGGCGCATCGACGCGCCCGACGAGGCGGACCGGCTGGTCTTCGACCTCGACCCGGGGACGCCGGCGACCGTCGTCGACTGCTGTGAGGTCGCCCTGTGGCTGCGGGAACGGCTCGCGGCGGACGGGATCGAGGCGTACGCGAAGACGTCCGGCTCCAAGGGGCTGCACCTGCTGGCGGCCGTGGAGCCGACGCCGTCGCAGCGGACGACGGAGTACGCCAAACAGCTCGCAGTGGAGGCGGAGAAGGCGCTGCCCCGCCTCGTCGTCCACCGTATGACCCGCAGTCTGCGGCCCGGGAAGGTCTTCGTGGACTGGAGCCAGAACGCGGCGCGCAAGACGACGGCGACGCCCTACACCCTGCGCGCCCGGGCGGAACCGACCGTGTCGGCGCCGGTGATGTGGGAGGAGGTGGAGGACTGCGGGTCGCCCGGCAGCCTCGTCTTCCGCGCACCGGACATCGGCCCCCGCCTCCAGGCCTACGGCGACCTACTGGCGCCGCTCCTCGACCCCGCCCGAGCGAAGCCGCTGCCCTGACCCCGTCACACCCTCGACCACTGCCCCGCCCAACTCACACCCGCCACCACTGCCCCGCCCTCGTCACACCCTCGACCAGGTGTGCCGGTCCCGTGCCATCGCGTGCAGGGCCTCCACGTCCGCCGGCTTCAGCACACCGCCCAGTCGGGCGAAGCCGGCGAGGTCGGTGTCCTTGAGGACGCGGACCTCCCGGAGCGGGGTCGTGACCTCCAGACGGGCCGGCTCGGCCAGGACCAGGACCGGGTGGACCTCGGCGGTCAGGGCGTAGGAAGCCCGGTCCGCGTCCGCCCGCACCCGACGCAGCAACGGCTGCGGCTCATGGCGGCCCACCGTCACCATCGGGTCGGCGACGAGGATCCGCTGCCTGCGGGCGTAGAGCGACCGCACCGCGAACAGGCCGCCGGGGCCGATCACCAAGTGGTGGATGCGGTCACCGCCGGGCAGCGGCACCGAGTGCAGGGTGTGCCAGCCCCCGCCCTCCAGCCGGTCGAGGGCGTCGCCGACGGTCTGCTCGGCGGCGAGGGCGCGGCGCCGTGGGTCCGGGCGCAGCCGGTGCGCGGGCCCCGGGTCTCGATCGATGGCGATCATCAGCGCCTCGCCGGGCCGGTTGGGCGCCAGGTCGTCGTCCGGGTGGAGGGCGAGCCGCGCCAGCTCCGCGGGGGTGGGGACGGGCGGCGGCCCCACCGTCACCGGGCCGGTCAGGAACGGGCCGAGGGCGTCGAGCACCTCCTCCCGCCGGTCCTCGCTGAGCAGGTTGACCCGGCCCGCCTCACGGTCGTACCAGGCGACGTTTCTCCCGTCGGTGTCGCACACGTACAGGCGTTCCTGTCCGTGCCGCCAGGCCGGTATGACGCGCAGTCCGCTCATGCACCATCACCCCTCGACCATGGGAACAGGCGGGGTGCTCCAGGGGCAAGAACCCGGTTACCTTTGTCAGCAGTTGGGGGAGTTGGTGGGAGGTGCCGTTGCGGACCCGCGGAGAGCAACCCGATGTTCCCGCTCCGGACAGTCCGTGGAGCGAGATCGTCCCCGGCCTGTGGATGGGCGGGCACGAGTTCACGGGGCGTTCCGGAGGGCTGGAGTTCGCCGTCGTACGTGATGAGTTCGATCTGGTGCTGACCCTGTTGCGACTGCCGGGGCACGGTCCGGACGACGGTGTCGAACACCATGTGTGGCCGATTCCGGACGGGCCGCTCGACGGGACGCAGCTCGCGGGTGTGATGCGGCTCGCGCAGGCCGCCGACGACGCCCTGGAGGACGGCCGCCGGGTTCTCGTCCGCTGTTACCACGGGTACAACCGCTCGGGTCTTGTCGTCGCCCACGCCCTGATCCGGGCCGGTCACACTGCCGAGGAGGCGATCATGATGATTCGCGCCCGCCGCGGTCCCTGGGCGCTGCACAACGAGCTGTTCGTGGAGTATCTGCAGGCCGGTCTGGACACCGCCCGACTGCTGGAGGAGCTCGCGGAGTAACGTCGCTGCCCGGCCGTCACGTGACCGACCCGGCCATCACGTGCGCCGGCCACCCAGTGATCAAAAGGACGTGTGCAGTGTTCCCCAGCCGCCCCGTGCGCGCAGCCCTCGGCCTCGCCGCCACCGCCCTGCTGCTGGCGGGCTGCGGCGACTCCGGCGCCCTGCGCGGCGCGGGCCCGACCGCCACCGCCGTGGGCCCGGTGAAGCTGTGGCCCCAGCTGCCGCCCGCCGCCACCCCCGCCCTCGACTACGGCGAGGCGGACACCGAGACCGTCAAGGGCGTCACCGCTCCGGGTGACGATATCCATCGGGTGAACCCACTGGACGTCGTACGCGCCGAGGTCGCCGCGCACCCGGACGCGTACTCCGGCCCCACCGCGCCCTACGCCCGGACGCGCGAGCAGCTCGAGGACTGCGGGAAGAAGGGCGCCCGGGGCCGGTCGTGCCCGGTGCTGCGGGCGTACTACCGCGACCTGACCGGTGACGGGAAGGACGACATGGTGCTCGGCATCCGCTTCCCGGGCGACCAGCTGGCGGTGCGCGTCTACACCTTCGAGCACCACAGGCTGGTCCAGGTCATGGGCACCACGGACAGTGTGATCAGTGTGGAGCTGGCCGGCCGTGAGGTGATCATCCGCTCGCCCTCCACGCTGCCGGGGTACGAGTTCCGTACGGAGTGGACCTGGGATCCGCGCCAGCACGCCATGCTGGCGACCCGGGACGAGATCCTGCGGGTGGGTACAGCGCCCCCGCGCCGGCCGGTGCGGCCCGTCCCGTCGGAGAGCGCCCGATGATCCCCATGAAGCGCCCGGTGACCCCCATGCGACGAGCCCTCGGCCGGCTGCCCCACTGGACCGCCACGCTCACCTGGAAGGCGGCCGCCTTCATCATCGTGATGTGCTGCGGCCTCGCCGCCCTGCTCGGCGTGCTCGTCCATGTCCAGGTCACCGACCAGACCGTCGGCGAGGCCCGCGACCGGGCACTGGCCCGGCTCACCGAGGCGGCGGGTGCGTACGAGGCGGGCGACCGGCTGCCCCTGGGCGCGGGCATCGACCTACCGGGGCTGCCCGCGCGGCTGAGGAAGCTGGCGACGCACGGGCGCCGGGGCACCATGGTCGGCACGAACGACCCGCAGCCCACGATGTGGGCGGCGGGCCCCGCCGACGGCGGACGGGTGCTCGCCGTGCAGGTCGACTATGCGCAGGGCGCCCACATCATCGACGCCCTCGACCGGGCGATCCTGCTCTCCTCGGGCCTGGCGATCGGCGCGACGCTGCTCGTCGGGGCGTTCGCGGTGAACGGGGTGACCCGGCGGCTGCGGGACACCGCGCAGGTGGCCCGGCGGATCAGCGCGGGCGACCTGGACGCGCGGGTGAACGATCCCCGGGCGAGGGAGCCGAAACGCCCCCAGGACGAGGTGGCTGCGGTAGCCGGGGCCCTCGACACCATGGCGGCCACACTGCAGAGCAAGCTGCTGAGCGAGCAGCGGTTCACCGCGGACGTGGCACACGAGCTGCGCACCCCGCTGACCGGACTGCACGCGGCGGCCGAACTGCTGCCGCCCGGTCGGCCCACCGAGCTGGTGCGCGACCGGGTGGCCACGCTGCGCACGCTCACCGAGGACCTGCTGGAGATCTCCCGCCTGGACGCGAGGAGCGAACGCCTGGAGCCGGCCACCGAGCAGCTGGCGCCGCTGGTCGAACGGGTGGTGCAGGCATCCGGCACTGCGACCGAGGTCCGGGTCGGGCGGGACACGCGTGTGGAGACGGACCGGCGCCGGCTGGAGCGCGTGCTCGGCAATCTGGTGGCGAACGCGCACCGGCACGGGCGCGGCCCGGTGGTCCTGACGGTCGACGGTCCGCGGATCACCGTACGCGACCACGGGGACGGCTATCCGGAGTACCTGCTGGCGCACGGGCCGCAGCGCTTTCGTACCGAGAGCGGCGGCAAGGGGCACGGTCTGGGTCTGACGATCGCGCTCGGCCAGGCGGAAGTGCTGGGCGCCCGGCTGGAGTTCGCCAACGCCCCGGACGGCGGCGCGGTGGCCACGCTGATCCTCCCCCAGCACACGGAGAACGAAGAGATGAACGAAGAGACGAACGAAGAGAGATAGGAGAGGTGTACCGGAACGGCTCGTTTACCGTCACATAACGGGACATCGCGGTCGCCTGCTTGCTACGTTCCGCACATGATCCAGCCCGGAACGTCAGGAGTGCCAGGCGCGAGGACGGCGGTGGCGGACGCCCCCGCTCCCGCCCTGCGCCTGCCCCGGCGCCGTGGCACCGAGTTGGCCCTCATCGTCCTCGCCGTGCTGCTCTCCGTGTACGGCTACTGCGCCGTCGGCCTTGCGAAACACGGCACCGTCCCGCCCGGCATCACCCGCTACGGCGCCGGGCTCGGCGTGCTCGCGCTGCTCGCGCACTGCGCGGTCCGTCTGCGGGCCCCGTATGCCGACCCCCTGCTGCTGCCCATCGCCGTCCTGCTCAACGGCGTGGGCCTGGTGCTGATCTACCGTCTCGACCTGGAGACCCCCGGCGACCGGACGGCGCCCGCCCAGCTGTACTGGTCGACGCTCGGCGTGGCGCTCTTCATCGCCGTCGTGCTTCTGCTGCGCCATCACCGGGTGCTCCAGCGCTACACATACGTCTGCGTGGTCGCCGCCCTCGTCCTGCTCATCCTGCCGATCTTCTTCCCGCCGGTGAACGGTGCCCGGCTCTGGCTTCGCGCCGCCGGGTTCTCCATCCAGCCGGGCGAGTTCGCAAAGGTGCTGCTCGCGGTGTTCTTCGCCGGTTACCTGGCCGCCAACCGTCATGCGCTGGCGTTCACGGGCCGCCGGGTGTGGCGGCTGCAGCTGCCCACCGGACGCGTGCTCGGCCCGGTCGTGGCGACCTGGCTGCTGAGCGTCGGGGTACTGGTCCTGGAGCGCGACCTCGGGACCTCGCTGCTGTTCTTCGGCCTGTTCGTGGTGCTTCTGTACGTCGCCACGGGCCGCACCGGCTGGATCGCCGTCGGACTGCTGCTCGCGGTGCTCGGCGCGCTCGCCGTGGGCCGGGTGGAACCGCATGTGCACGCCAGGGTCGAGGACTGGCTGCACCCCTTCGCGTCGATCGAGGCGGGCGAGGGCCCCAACCAGCTCGCCCAGTCCCTGTTCGCCTTCGCCGCCGGCGGCGCGCTCGGCACCGGTCTCGGCCTCGGCCACTCGATCCTGATCGGCTTCGCCGCCAAGTCGGACTTCATCCTCGCGACGGCGGGCGAGGAGCTGGGTCTCGCGGGCCTGTCCGCGCTCTTCCTGGTCTACGCCCTGCTGGTGGAGCGGGGCTACCGGGCGGGCCTGGCGTTGCGCGATCCGTTCGGGCGTCTGCTCGCCATCGGCCTTGCGTCGATCGTCGCGCTCCAGGTGTTCGTGATCGCGGGCGGGGTGACGGGCCTGATCCCGCTCACCGGCATGGCGATGCCCTTTCTGGCCCAGGGCGGCTCGTCGGTCGTCACCAACTGGATCATCGTGGCGCTGCTGATCCGGATCAGCGACTCGGCACGCAGCCAGTACGACGGGACGGCGGCGCCGTGAGCCGGTACATCCGCCGGGCGGCGGCCCTGTGCGCGGTGCTCCTGATCGCCCTGCTGGTGAACGCGACCCGGGTGCAGATCTTCGAGTCCTCCCGTTACGACGACAACCCGGGCAACCGCCGGCAGATGATCGCCCGGTACGCCCAGGCGCGCGGCGACATCGTGGTCGACGACCGTCCGGTGACCGGCTCGCGGGACACGGGCGGGCTGTTCCGCTACGAGCGCACGTACCGGGACGGCCCGCTGTACGCGCCGGTCACCGGCTTCGCCTCGCAGGTGTACGGGACGACGCTGCTGGAGGACACGCAGGACGCGCTGCTCGCGGGCACCGACCCGCTGCTGACGCCGGTGCCCCTGTGGAACGACGTCGTACGGTCCCGCAACCCCGGCGGCAATGTCGTCACCACCCTCAACGGGGCGGCCCAGCGGGCGGCGTACCAGCGGCTGGCCGGACGCACGGGCGCGGTGGCCGCGATCGAACCGTCGACCGGGCGGATCCTGGCGCTGGTCTCGGCACCGTCGTACGACCCCGGGCAGCTGTCCGGGGCGCGGGAGTCCGTCACCGGGGCCTGGGAGCGGCTGAACGGGGACACGGCGCGGCCGATGCTCAACCGGGCGATCCGGCAGACCTATCCGCCGGGTTCGACGTTCAAGGTGGTGACGGCCGCGGCGGCGCTGGACGCGGGCGCGGTGCTCGACCTCGACGCGCCGACGACGTCCCCGGACCCCTACCGGCTGCCCGGCAGCTCGACCCGGCTGACCAACGAGGTGGAGGGCTGTGCGAACGCGTCCGTGCGGTACGCCTTCGAGTGGTCCTGCAACACGGTGTTCGCGAAGCTCGGCGCGGAGGTGGGGCTGAAGACCATGGCGGACACGGCGGCCCGGTTCGGCTTCAACGACCGGAAGCTGAGGATCCCGTTCGCGGTGGCACCGAGCACCTTCGACCGGAAGCTGGACAAGTCGCAGCTGGCGCTGTCCTCGATCGGGCAGTTCGACACCCGGGCGACACCGCTCCAGATGGCGATGATCGCGGCGGCGGTGGCGGACGGGGGCTCGGTGAAGGCGCCGTACCTGGTGGAACGGACCACGACCAGGGACGGCGAGACGGTCTCGACGACCGCCCCGCGTGAACTGCACCGGGCGATGAGCGCGGCGACCGCGGAGCAACTGCGCGAGATGATGAGGGACGTGGTGGAGGAGGGCACCGGCAAGAACGCGGTGATCCCCGGCGCCACGGTGGGCGGCAAGACGGGCACGGCCCAGCACGGCGTCGCCAACACCGGTAGGCCCTACGCCTGGTTCATCTCCTGGGCGCAGCCGGACGACGCGCTGGAGCCGGCGGTGGCGGTCGCCGTGGTGGTGGAGAACGCGGCGGGCAGGCGCACGGAGATCAGCGGGGGCGGCGACGCGGCGCCGATCGCGAAGGCGGTGATGGAGGCGGTGCTGAAGTCACGGCATCACAAGGGGGGTTGAGGGGTCCGCGTACTGAGCTGCACCTCCGCGCACACGGTCCGACCGAGTACGCGTTCACCCTGCGGACGTCGTTCACTCGGGGGGAGGCGCAACCGGCGGTCGGCGATTGATGGCGGTGAGGTCGATGGTGAGGGGGAACGGAACGGTCAGCTTCAGTCGGGCATGGTGAATGCCTGTGCTGACGTACGTGTTGGTGGACGGATCGAGCTCGTAGGTGTAGACCACCGGAAGGCCGTCGCTGCCTTCCTCCACACGCCAGAAGTACCGGATACCCGCCGCAGCGTACTTGCGCGGCTTGGCCTCTCGGTCACGTTCCTCCGAGTCCTCGGAAACAACTTCGACGGCGAGGACGACGGCATCGGAGTGGTGCCAGGTCTGGTGCGGGCCCGTGTCGGCGTCCGCGCGGTACACCAGCACGTCAGGCTCCGGCCGGTTGCGCCGGTCGAGCTTGACGCTGAACTCCCGGTCGACGTCGTACGCTTCAGGCGCCTGGCTGAGCAGGGAGTACTCCAGAAGCCGAATCGTACGCAGGTGAAAGCGGGTCTGCGGGCTCACGAAGACGAGGCTCCCGTCGATCAGCTCCGTGTGCGGAGGAAGGTTCGGGAGTCGGTCCAGGTCGTCCGCCGTCCAGCCGCCCTCAGGCGGACGGGGCCACTCGTAGTCCTCGTCCAGCCCGTGGTCACGCGCGGCGCTCATGATTGCTCCCATGTGCCGGAGTCTGCCTGGCACAGTCAGCCTACCCAGAGGAATATGCCGATTCGCCCGTCGATCGAGTGATCAGCCGCCGAGGCGTTGACCCACCTCGATCGCCTCCTCCACCTCCGCAACCCGCTCCTTCTCCTCCACCGCAAACCGCTCCGCGTCCAGTTTCTCCGCGATCTCCTCGTCCTGGGCCATCAGCAGATCCAGGTTGGAGTCGCCCATCTCGAAGACGCCCATGTCGACGTACGCCTGCTGCAGGCGTTTGCCCCACAGGCCGATGTCCTTGACGCAGGGGACGATTCGACTGAAGAGCAACTGCCGGAACAGCCGCAGGAATTCGGAGTTCTCGCTGAATTCCTCGGCCTGGGCCTTCGGGATGCCGAAGTTCTCCAGCACCTCGACCCCGCGCAGTCGGTCGCGCATCAGATAGCAGCCCTCGATGACGAACTCCTCGCGTTCGCGCAGTTCCGCGTCGGTGAGCTGCTTGTAGTAGTCGCGCAGGGCCATACGCCCGAATGCCACGTGCCGGGCCTCGTCCTGCATGACGTACGCCAGGATCTGCTTCGGCAGGGGCTTGTCCGTGGTGTCGCGGATCATGCCGAAGGCCGCCAGCGCCAGTCCCTCGATCAGCACCTGCATCCCGAGGTACGGCATGTCCCAGCGGGAGTCGCGGAGGGTGTCACCGAGCAGTGACTGGAGGTTGTCGTTGATCGGGTAGAGCATCCCGACCTTCTCCTGCAGGAAGCGGGCGTAGATCTCCGCATGCCGCGCCTCGTCCATCGTCTGGGTGGCCGAGTAGAACTTCGCGTCCAGATCGGGGACGGACTCCACGATCCGCGCCGCGCACACCATGGCGCCCTGCTCGCCGTGCAGGAACTGGCTGAACTGCCAGGAGGCGTAGTGCCTGCGCAGCTCGCCCTTGTCCCGGTCGGTCATCTTCGCCCAGTACGGCGTCCCGTAGAGCGTCATGGCCTCGTCCGGCGTGCCGAGCGGGTCGTACGGGTCGACCTCCAGGTCCCAGTCGATCCGCTTCTGCCCGTCCCACTGTTTGTCCTTGCCCTTCTGGTACAGGGCGAGCAGCCGGTCGCGTCCGTCGTCGTACTCCCAGCTGAAGCGGGCCGAGCCGCTCGCCGGCACCTGCCAGAGGGGGTCGCCCGGGTCCATGGCGTACAGGTCATGAGTCGGCATACGCCCACGCTCACACGCGGTAGACGCGGCGTCAACAAGTGCGGCGCAAGGGATTGACGTCCTTGCTGACAAGCAGTCTCATAAGACGCGACCGCGGGTAACAGCGGCCCGTACGACAAGGTGGGACAGCGATGACGACCGTGACGGAGGCCGAGGTGCTGCGCGACGCGCTGGGCCTGCTCAAGGACCGGGAACAGGTGGCCGAGCGGCTGCTGGACTCTTCCGCCAAGCACTCCTTCGACCCGGACAGGGAACTGGACTGGGACGCGCCCTTCGAGGACGGCAAGTGGTTCTGGCCGCCGGAGCTGGTGTCGCTGTACGGCACCCCGCTGTGGCAGCGGATGAGCGAGGAGCAGCGGATCCTGCTCTCCCGGCACGAGGCCGCGGCGCTCGCCTCGCTCGGCATCTGGTTCGAGCTCATCCTGATGCAGCTGCTGGTCCGGCACATCTACGACAAGGCGGCGACGAGCGCGCACGTGCGGTACGCGCTGACCGAGATCGAGGACGAGTGCCGGCACTCGAAGATGTTCGCCCGGCTGATCGCGCACGGTGACACGCCCTGGTACCCGGTGAGCCGGGTGCACCGGAACCTGGGCCGTGTCTTCAAGACGATCTCGACGACGCCGGGGTCGTTCACGGCCACGCTGCTGGGCGAGGAGGTCCTGGACTGGATGCAGCGGCTCACCTTCCCCGACGAGCGGGTGCAGCAGCTGATCCGCGGGGTCACGCGCATCCACGTGGTCGAGGAGGCCCGGCACGTCCGCTACGCACGCGAGGAACTGCGCCGCCAGATGCTGACCGCTCCGCGCTGGTCGCAGGAGTTCACACGGATCACCTCCGGCGAGTTCGCACGGGTGTTCTCGGTCGCCTTCGTGAACCCCGAGGTCTACACGAACGTGGGCCTGGACAAACGGGAGGCCATGGCCCAGGTCCAGGCGAGCGGCCACCGCCGGGAGGTCATGCAGACGGGCGCGAAGCGGCTGACGGACTTCCTGGACGACATCGGGGTGCTACGGGGGGTGGGCCGACGGCTGTGGAGGTCGTCGGGGCTGCTGGCCTGAGCGTCCGGACGGCTTGCGGCACCGTTTCGCAGGACAACACGGTTACGCTGCGGGACATGACCTCCGAGGCCCCCACCCGCGCCTACCGTCGGCTCAGCGTCGAGGAACGCCGCACCCAGCTCCTCGACGCCGCGCTGTCCCTGTTCGCGCACCGCACTCCCGAGGAGGTCTCCCTGGACGACGTGGCCGAGGCGGCCGGGGTCTCGCGTCCCCTCGTCTACCGCTACTTCCCCGGCGGCAAGCAGCAGCTGTACGAGGCCGCCCTGCGCTCCGCGGCGGAGGAACTCCAGCAGTGCTTCGACGAGCCGCGCGAGGGGCCCCTCCTCCCCCGGCTGAGCCGGGCCCTGGACCGCTACCTCGCCTTCGTACGGCGGCACGACGCCGGTTTCAGCGCCCTGCTCCAGGGCGGCAGTGTGGTCGAGACATCCCGCACCACCGCCATCGTGGACGGGGTGCGGCGCGCCGCGGCCCGGCACATCCTCAGCCACCTCGACGTCGACAAGCCGGGCCCGCGGCTGCGGATGACCGTACGGATGTGGATCACCGCCGTCGAGGCCGCCTCCCTCATCTGGCTCGACGAGGACAAGGAGCCGCCGGTCGAGGAGCTGCGGGACTGGCTCGTGGAGCAGTTCGTGGCATGCCTGGTGACCACCGCGACGCGGGACCCGCAGACCGTCGCCGTGGTCCGGGGCGCCCTGGCCCTGGAAAGCCCGCAGGGACCGGCCGGCGCCCTGGCCCGGCGCGTCCTGCCCGTGGTCGGCGACGCGGGACACCTGCTGTGACACGGAGCCACCCGACGGACACCGGTCCCCTGCGGAGGACACTGGTGCGGTGAAGAGCCAAGACACCCCGTTCGTGGGCGGCCCCCTGGACGGGCGCGTCCTGCCGATTCTGCTCGGTCCGACCGGCCATCCGCCGAAGACGTATCGCGTCCCGGTCCCCGACGCGGCCGGCGGCCCGCCCACCGTCCTCGTCTACCGGCGCGTCCAGGCCGGTCAGAGCAAACGGCTCGGCATCCCCCAGGGGTGGAAGTACGAGTACGACCCCGAGGGGGACACCGGCCGGGGTCTGCGGTGGCCGTGGTCCAAGCCGCGTCCGAAGCCAGGCGCCACGCCGGGCGGCGGGCCGGACACCGCCGACGAGTGACCTCCCTGGGCCGAACCGACCACCCGGCGGGCACCCGGGTTGCATACGCCTGATCCTGCCGGTGCGAGATGGACCGACCATCCCCGCACCGGAGGTGATGACGTGTCAGGAATGCTGCTCCGCCTGGCCTGTACGGCGGCGGTGACCGCCTCGGCCGTGCTCGTCCCCGCACGCTCGACGGCCGCCCCCGACCCGGGTGCCGCCCAGAAGGCCCCGCCGAAGAGCCGCCCCGTATCAGAGCTCCTGACGGATCTTCAGCTGAAGTACCGGCAGGCCGAGCGGGCCACCGAGACCTTCAACGCCACCGCCGAGAAGCTGAAGAAGCAGCAGGCCGACGTGGCGCGGCTCGAAGGACGGCTGTCCGGGGCCCGGCTCGCGCTGCAGGAGAGCCGTGGCGCGGTCGGCCGGCTCGCCCGGCAGCAGTACCAGAACAGCACGGACATCTCCCCGTACGTACGCCTTCTGATGGCCCGGGATCCGCAGCACGCGCTCGACGAGGGTCATGTGATCGGGCAGTTGGCACGGGAGCGGGCCGAGAACGTGCGCCGGCTGTCCGGCTCCGAGAAGCGCGCCGACGAACTGGCCCGCAAGGCGCGCAAGGCCCTCGACGAGAAGCTCACCCTGGCCGGACAGCAGCAGAAGGAACGGGACGAGGTCCAGCGGCGGCTGACGGACGTCGAGAAGCTGCTGTCCTCGCTCACCGCCGAACAGCGGGGCCTGCTGGCCGAGTTCGAGCGCAACGGGACCGCCGCGGCGCAGCAGAAGCTCCTGGACTCCGGGGCGCTGGGCCCGGAACGCACACCGACGGCGGAGGGCGACATGGCGGTGCGGTATGCCGTCGAGCAGATCGGGAAGCCGTACGAGTGGGGCGCCCAGGGCCCTAGGGCGTACGACTGTTCGGGGCTGACCTCGCAGGCCTGGGGGCACGCGGGACGGACCATCCCGCGCACCAGCCAGGAGCAGTGGGCCGAGCTGCCGCATGTACGGCTGCGGGACCTGCGCCCCGGCGACCTCGTCGTCTACTACCCCGAGGCCACGCACGTGGCGCTGTACCTCGGGGACGGCATGGTCGTACAGGCCCCGCGCACCGGCGACCGGGTCAGGGTGTCACCGATCGCCGCGAACCCGATCCTGGGCGCGGTCCGCCCCGACCCCCTGAGCAGACCCCTACGGCACTATGAACTGCCGGATCAGGACCTCACCCAGCGACAGTACTTCTTTTGAACCCTCCCCCAGCTGAAGCAGGGATTCCTGGCTCACGTCGCCTACAGGCCAGCGGCCCAACAGGTCTTACACGATCAACACCAGCCGGGTTGGAACCAGCCCGGTTTGGTACGGCACAGCTTGGAGGTGCATGTGCTGGCTTGGCTCTGGCTCAGCACGGTGTACACGCTTGGTTCTCGCGACGCACAGCCCGTAACTTACCCGATCCGAAACCCGGTGATACGACCACCAGCAGTACCTGTGCACCCGGCAACTCGCCTCCGCGAGCGTCAGGCTCCGGACACCGAGGCCAGATATGCCTCCGTCTTCTCGGGCTCGTAGAAGAAGTTCTCGAAGTCCGCCGGGTCGTTGAAACCGTTGGCGAAGCGGTCGGCGACCGGCTGGAGCGCACCCGCCGCGCCGATCAGGTTGAGGACGTGCTCCGGTGGGACACCGAGCATCGCGTTGGTCCACTTGGTTACGTGCTGGGCCACGTCCCAGTAACGGTCGAAGGTCTGCTGCATCCAGGCCTCGTCGAACTCCTTGTCCCCGTGTTCCAGGATCGAGGCGAGGTACGAGGCGGCGCACTTGGATGCCGAGTTGGAGCCCTGCCCGGTGATCGGGTCGTTGGCGACGACCACGTCGGCGACACCGAGCACCAGGCCGCCGCCGGGCAGCCGGCCGATCGGATTGCGGACGGTGGGCGCGTACCGCCCCGACAACGTGGCGTTCGCGTCGGTCAGTTCGACCTTGGTGGCACGCGCGTACTCCCACGGCGTGAACTTCTCCATGAGTTCCAGGGTCAGGGAGAGGTGTTCCGCCGGGTCCTTGACGCCGTGGAAGACATCGAGCGGGCCGCCGGGGATGCCCTCCCAGAAGAGGATGTCCGCGCGGCCGGCAGTGGTCAGGGTCGGCATGACGAACAGCTCGCCCACGCCGGGGACCAGGTTGCAGCGGACCGCGTCGTAGTCCGGATGCTCCGGGCGGGGGCCCAGGCCGTGGACGTAGGCGACCGCGAGGGCGCGCTGCGGCTCGCTGTACGGGGAGCGCGAGGCGTCGCGGCCGAACATCGAGACCAGTTCGCCCTTGCCCGCCGACACCAGCACCAGGTCGTAGGTGCGGGAGAAGTAGTCGAGGTCGGAGACCGCCGCGCCGTGGATGACCAGCTGGCCGCCGCGCTGCGCGAACGTCTCCATCCAGCCGGACATCTTCACCCGCTGGTCCACGGACTGCGCGTACCCGTCGAGCCTGCCCACCCAGTCGATCACGCTCCCCCAGCTACCGCTGGGGGTGCCCCCAGACTCCGGACCGGCCACGGACACCCCGAGCCCCTCGATCTTCGGGGCCTGGGACTCCCAGAAGTTCAGCTGGAGGTCGCGCTCGTGCTGCAGCGCGGTGTGGAACATGCACTGCGTCGACATGACCCGGCCGGTGCGGATCTCGTCCGCGGTCCGGTTGGACATCAGGGTGACCTCGTAGCCGTGCGACTGGAGGCCGAGGGCGAGCTGGAGTCCGGACTGGCCGGCTCCGACGACGAGTATCTTCCGCATGCGGGTGGTGCTCCTAGTCAGGACGAGGGGGTGTCTCATGAACGCCGCGAAGATCCATAAGACACCCCCTCACTCGGGGGTGACGTCCAGCGCGTGGCCGACGAGGGCCAGGAGGGTCTCGATCACCGAGATCCGGCGGCGCGCATCCATGATCATGACAGGTATATGTGCGGGTACGGTGAGGGCGTCGCGCACATCCTCGGGATCGAACCGCTCGCTGCCGTCGAAGTGGTTGACCGCGACGATGTAGGGCAGCCCGCTGCTCTCGAAGTAGTCGAGCGCCGGGAAGCAGTCCGCGAGCCGCCGGGTGTCGGCCAGGACGACCGCGCCGATCGCTCCGCGCACCAGGTCGTCCCACATGAACCAGAACCGCTGCTGACCCGGCGTGCCGAAGAGGTAGAGCACCAGGTCGTCGTCGAGCGTGATGCGGCCGAAGTCCATGGCCACCGTGGTGGTCAGCTTCCCCGGCGTCCCGGTCAGGTCGTCGGTCTCCTCGCTGGCCTCGGTCATCAGCGCCTCCGTCTGGAGCGGCGTGATCTCCGAGACGGCGGTCACCAGGGTGGTCTTGCCGACGCCGAAGCCGCCCGCCACCACGATCTTCGTGGCGATCGGGGCCCGCGTGCGGTCCGTCTGCCAGGCCTTCAGATCCTCGCCGGGCTCGACGAGTCGGTCGACGCCCGGGGAGGCGTCAGAGACGACGGAGTCCACTCAGCACCCTTTCCAGCAGAGCGCGGTCCGGCTGTCCGGGGCCGTGACCGGTTCCGTACACACGGATCTTTCCCTGGTCCGCGAGGTCGCTGAGGAGCACGCGGACCACCCCGAGCGGCATCCTCAGCAGAGCCGCGATCTCCGCCACCGTGCGCATACGGCGGCAGAGTTCGACGATGGCCCGCATCTCGGGCATGACCCGGGTGGCCAGTGAACCATTGGTCAGCTCACGCCGTTCCTCGGGGGCCTCCAGGGCCGCCACGAAGGTCTCGACGAGCAGGACATGGCCGAAGCGGGTGCGGCCCCCGGTGAGCGAATAGGGGCGTACGCGGGCGGGTTTGCGGTCGCCGCCGCGCACCGGAAGCTTCTTGTGCTTGCCGCTCATCGGACGCCACCCGCCGACTCGGCCTCCAGGGACCTGCGCAGCTCGCTGCGGAGTTCGGGCGTCAGGACGTGTCCGGCGCGGCCGACGAAGAGCGCCATGTGGTACGCCACCACGCTCATGTCGCAGTCCGCGGACCCGTGCACGCCGAGCAGCGAGCCGTCGCTGATGGACATGACGAAGAGGCTGCCCTCGTCCATCGCGACCATCGTGTGCTTGACCCTGCCGAAGTCCATCAGCTTGGCGGCGCCGATGGTGAGGCTGCCGACGCCGGAGACGATGGTGGCGAGGTCGGCGGAGGACCCTCTCGGGCCGCGGGGCCGGTCGTCCCGGCCGGCGCGGGCCTCTGCGTTCCGTCCGGGGTCGGACGAGAGCAGGAGCAGGCCGTCGGAGGAGACCACCGCGACCGACAGCAGTCCCGGCACCTCCTCGACGAGGTTCGTCAGCAGCCAGTGCAGATTGCGGGCCTCACTGCTCAGTCCGAAGGTACTGGGCGCGGTCAACTGCTTGCCTCCTCGACTGTGCCCCCCGATGGTTCTACGTCCTGTGCTGTGCCGGGTGTTGCGCTCTGGGGTGGTTCCGTGGGCCGGTGCGCGGGCGCCTTCGTCTCCCCCGTCCTCTCGGCGATCTCCGCCTCGACATGGCGGTGGCCCTCCTTGGCACCCCGGTGGAACCCGCCGAGCCTGCGACGCAGCGCCTCGGCGTCCACACCACCCACGCGCGGCCGTGGGGCCGGGACGGGTGCGGAGATCTTCGGGGTGCGCTTGGGCAGGCCCTTGGCGGTGAGCCGGGGGACCTCGGGCTCCTCGGGCGCCTGGGGCTGCTCCTGGGAATCGCCCGGAAGCTCGGGCGCGGGCGGCTGCCCGCCTTCGTCGGCGGTGCGTTCGTGGCTGTCGGGTCCTATGGCGTACGGGTCGGCCGAGGACTGGGCGGGGAAACCCGCGGGAGCGGGGGCGGGTTCGTCCACCCGGGGCGACGGAAGCAGCAGCTCCATCGTGGTCTCCGGGCCGGACTCGACGGCACCCGGCCCCGGGACCGGGTGCGGCTCCGGGTCCGCCTGGGCGAGCTGCTCGCGGGCAGGCTCGTCGCCGTCCGGCACAGAGGCGTCGTCCAGCACGGGCTCGTCCTCACGTACGGCGTCTTCCGTCCGTACGGACGCACCCTCGCGTACGGCGTCCCCCTCCCGTACGGGCGTCTGCGGCTCCTCGCTCGTCTCCCGCTCCCGTACGGCGTGTTCCGCGGCCGCGATCAGCGGGTCCTCGTCGCCCTTCGGCGGAGGGACGGTGATCCGCGGACGGCTGCTGAGGACGTTGGAGTTGGCCTCCGCGTCGGCGCCCGGCAGGGACAGTGAGGACGCACCGCCTGCGACCGGTCCCGCGGTGGGAACGGCGGCTGCCGGGGCCTGGGCGAGCAGCGGCTCGGGCAGGACGACGACCGCGGTGACGCCGCCCTGCTTCTGCTCACGCAGCCGGACGCGGACGTGGTGCCGGTGGGCGAGGCGGGCCACCACGTACAGACCGAGCCCGAGGCCCTCGCCGCTCTCCTGGTCGTAGGGGTCGTCCGGGTCGAAATCGGAGAGCCGGGTGTTGAGCCGGCTCATCCGCTCGCCGCTCATGCCGATGCCCTCGTCCTGCACGGAGAGCATCACCTCGCCGTTCTCCAGGAGCCAGCCGGAGACCTCGACGGCGACGTCCGGCGGCGAGAAGGAGGTGGCGTTCTCCAGGAGTTCGGCCAGCAGATGCGAGAGGTCGTCGGCGGCGAAACCCGCGATGTGCGCGTGCGGCGGCAGCGCGGCGATACGGACGCGCTCGTACCGCTCGATCTCGCTGACCGCGGCGCGCACGACGTCCACGAGCGGTACGGGCCCGGCGTGCTGCTGGACGTGCTCGGCACCGGCCAGGACCAGGAGGTTCTCGCTGTGCCGGCGCATGACCGTGGCGAAGTGGTCGAGCCGGAAGAGCGTCGAGAGCCGCTCCGGATCCTGTTCCCGCTCCTCCAGGCCCTCGATCACGGTGAGCTGGCGCTCGACCAGACCGAGGGTGCGCAGGGCGAGGTTGACGAAGGTGGAGTGGATGCTGTGCCGGACCTGCTCCAGGTGGGTGGCGGCCTCGGCGAGCTCGCTGCGCAGCCTGGCCCGCTCGTCGGCCATGGTCTGCCGCTGGCCGACGAGGTGCTTGCGGTCGGCCTCCAGGGTGGAGAGGCGTTCCCGGAGGGCGACGGCATGCGCGTGCAGGGCGTTGACCGAGCGGACGACCTGGGCGAACTCGTCGTTGCGCCCGGTGAACTTCACCGGTTCCTCGGTGGCCGGATCGGCGGCCACGCGGGCCGAGCCGAGGCGGAGGACGGCGAGCGGGCGGGTGAGGCTGCGGGCCATCGCCATGGCGATGCCGACGGCGACGAGCAGGAGCGCGCCGAGGACGGCGATGCGGATCTCCAGCGCGGTGACGTCGTCGTCGCGCAGCCGGGCGAGGTCCTTGCTGCGGCTCTCGTAGAGGGAGGCCTCGACTCCGCGCATCAGGTCGACACGGGCGGAGAGGGCCGCGTCGACCTTCTTGGTACTGAGGCCGAGGTCGCTGTCGGAGAGGGTGGGCTGGTCCGTGAGGGCCGTGAGGTACTTCTCGGCCGAGTTGACCTCGGGGCCGGTGACCGTGGAGTCGTACGAGGCCCGGGCCTCCTTGGCCCCGGTGTCGCGGAAGTCGGCGACGGCCGCGTCGGACCTGACGGCGGCCTGCTGGGCGGCGGCGCTGAGCGCGTCGCGCTGTTTGGTGTCGGCGTCCGACGAGCCGGTGGTGGTCGTCGCCAGGCCGGTGACCGGGTTGATGACGGTCTGGGTGGTGTGCGGGATGTTCAGGGCCGCAAGGAGCAGTCCGCGGGCGGCGGCGGCCTGCTGCACGGCGCTGTCGAGCTCGGCGAGGGCATGGGTGCCGGACCCGGCGCGGGGCGGGATCTTCTCCGCCAGCTCCTCGGCGAGGGCGTGCAGCTCGGTGATGGTGGCGGAGTACGCCTGGTGCGCTTCGAGAGCGGTGCTCTTCTCGACGAGCGCCGCTCTCCGTACGGAACCCACCTCGTCGAGGACCCTGCGGAGCGCGGCGGAGATGTCCGCATTGGCGCGCAGGTCCTCGATCTCCCGGTCGACACGGGCGCTCTGCTGCTCGGCGGGCACCTTCGACTTGGGGCGCCCGGCGGCCACGTACGACGTCACCGCGTCACGCTCGTCGGCCAGCGAGTGGGCGAGGGCGAGGGCGTCCTGGGTCTGCTCGGCGAGCGTCACCAGGTTCTGGGAGTCGTTCAGCTGACCGGAGGCGGCGACGATGCCCGGCGCCCCGGCGCCGGCGATCGCGGCGGCGACCACGGCCACCGCGACGATGAGCCGGTTGCGCACATGGGCAGGACGACGGCCGCTGCCCGCGGACTCGGACGAGGTGTCCCGTTCGGGGGCCGTCTGCTTGCCTGCGCGCCGAGGCCGCATCTTCTGCACCGGTGCTCGCATTCCTGACTCGTGTACCCATGGGCCCGGGTGACGGTCCGTCAACTGGGGCGTCATCCCGGTACGACGGCTTCCGACCCTCCCAGTGCCGGTGGGCAGAGGTCCCGCTTCGCCTGACCCGCCACCCGAAGGAGTGAACCTCGGCGGGGAGTTGGCGGGCAAGTTCCTCCGGCCCGTTCGGGGCACGCACAGGGCGGGCCGGTTGCACGCAGGCGGCACACTTTGGCAGTATTCGCCGCCACGGTTCACCGGAATAGATCATTCCGTACCAAACCAGGCGCCTGACCTGCCGACTCGCACCGTTTCCGCAACCGTTGCCAGCCTTTCGTGGACCGTGTGAAGGGGTCGTGCAGACTGGCCGAATGCGTACTGAACTGATTTCCGAGCCCGGCGACCCGGCCCGTCCCAACGAGGACTTCGCGGCACTCGTCCTTCCGGCTTCAGGACAGGGCGGGGCGCTGGTCGTCCTGGACGGCGTGACTCCGCCGCCGGGCGACGACGGCTGTCTTCATTCCGTCCACTGGTTCTGCGCACATCTCGGCGGAACACTGACCGAACTGTCCGTTTCCCGCCGTGATCTGACGCTGCCGGAGATCCTTTCCCACGCCATTCGTCGTACCGCCGAGGCCCACAAGACCACCTGTGACCTTTCTCACCCGCGTACCCCCCAGGCAACCGCGGTGCTCGCCCGCTGGTCCGGGGTCACGGTGGAGTACCTGGTCCTGTCGGACTCGGCCTTCCTGGCCGAGGCCCCCGACGGCACGATCACGGCCCTGCTGGACGACCGCCTGGCCCGCGTCCCACGGGCCAGTCTGGCGACGGACGCGACAGCCGACGCCACGGTCCGCAACAAGGACGGCGGCTTCTTCACGGCGGCCGCGGACCCCTCGGTCGCAGCCCGCGCGGTCACGGGCGAACTCCCGCGCACGCAGGTACGGGCCCTCGCGGCACTGACGGACGGCGCGACCCGCTGGAGCGAGAAGTTCCACCAGGGCGACTGGACGGACCTTTTCACATTCGTCCGCAAGGAGGGGGCGGCCGCGCTCGTCGAGCGCGTACGGGCCCTGGAGACCGCCGACCGTGAGGAGCGGGCGCACCTGGGCCGCAGCAAGACGCACGACGACGCGACCGTGGTGTACGTGGAACTGTGAGAGCGGGCCGGGCAGCCCGGGCGGACTACTTCTCCATGCCCAGGTTCAACTGGTGCAGCAGCCGGGCCAGTTCCGCGACCTCGCGCGGGTCCCAGTGGGCGAGCTGGCTCACATAGCGGGCGCGGCGGGCCTCGCGCACGCGGCCGACGCGGCTGCGGCCCTCGTCGGTGAGGTGGACGAGCCAGGCGCGTCCGTCCGCCGGGTCGGGTTCCCGGGCGACCAGGCCGAGGTCCTCCAGGGCACGGAGCTGGCGGGACATCGTGGCCTTGCCGACCCCGATGTAGGCGGCGAGTTCGGTGGCGCGCTGACGGCCGCACTCGTCGAGCCGTACGAGAAGGCCGTACGCGGCGGACTCCAGGTCCGGGTGGACCTCGCGGGCCATCTCGCCCTGGCTGGCACGGGCGCGGCGCAGGAATACGGTGAGCTCCCGCTCCAGCGACAGGAACTCCCGGTCCGCACCACCGCCGGGCGCGCCCGCCGACCCGGCGCCGCTCGCCGGCGCACCGGGCAGGCGCCCCTCGCCGTTTCCGTCCACGTGCACCTCAGTACCCCTGACCCGGTTTCCCGATCCTGAAAGTTTCTGCCGAAACGTCTCCATCGCCGCAGCTCCGTCAGTATTTCGCAGGCGTGGACCAACGGCAGCCTCCGGCCCCGGCGAACAGGCAGTGGTCGGCGGCTCGCCGGAGGGCGGCGACCGGTGACCGCTCCGGACGCAGGGCAAGGCGAAGGCCCGGGCCTCCCTCACGGAACCCGGGCCTTCCCTTGATCCGGTAGCGTCCGTCACGCCGCCACCGGAACCTCCGGCGTCGCACCGTTCGTGGCCGGCGCGAGCGCCAGCTCCAGGACCTGGCGGACGTCCGTGACGGCGTGGACGTCCAGCTTGTCCAGCACCTCGGCCGGGACGTCGTCCAGGTCGGGCTCGTTGCGCTTGGGGATGATGACGGTCGTGACACCCGCCCGGTGCGCGGCGAGCAGCTTCTGCTTCACCCCGCCGATGGGCAGGACACGGCCGGTCAGCGAGACCTCACCCGTCATCGCCACGTCCGTACGGACCAGCCGGCCCGACAGGAGCGAGGCCAGCGCGGTCGTCATCGTGATGCCCGCGCTCGGGCCGTCCTTCGGGACCGCGCCCGCCGGGAAGTGGATGTGCACGCCCCGGTCCTTCAGGTCGCCCACCGGGAGTTCGAGTTCGGCGCCGTGGGAGCGCAGGAAGCTGAGCGCGATCTGCGCGGACTCCTTCATCACGTCGCCGAGCTGACCGGTCAGGGTCAGGCCCGCCGCGCCCGTCTCCGGGTCGGCCAGCGACGCCTCCACATAGAGGACGTCACCGCCGGCACCGGTGACCGCGAGACCGGTCGCCACACCGGGAACGGCCGTACGGCGCTCGGCCGGGTCCTGGGCGGACTCGGGCACGTGGTGCGGACGCCCGAGCAGCCCGCGCAGGTCCTCGTCCCGGACCGTGAACGGCAGCTCCCGCTCGCCCAGTTCATGCTGGGCCGCGACCTTGCGGAGCAGGCGCGCGATCGACCGCTCCAGGTTCCGTACGCCCGCCTCCCGGGTGTACTCGCCGGCGAGCTTGCGCAGCGCGCCCTCGTCGAGGGTGACCTCGTCCTTGTTCAGACCCGTCCGCTCCAGCTGGCGCGGGAGCAGGTGGTCACGGGCGATGACGACCTTCTCGTCCTCGGTGTAGCCGTCCAGACGGACCAGCTCCATACGGTCGAGCAGGGCCTCCGGGATGGCTTCGAGGACGTTCGCGGTCGCGAGGAACACGACGTCGGACAGGTCGAGCTCGACCTCCAGGTAGTGGTCCCGGAAGGTGTGGTTCTGCGCCGGGTCCAGGACCTCCAGCAGGGCCGCGGCCGGGTCGCCGCGGAAGTCGGAGCCGACCTTGTCGATCTCGTCCAGCAGGACCACCGGGTTCATCGACCCGGCCTCCTTGATGGCGCGGACGATCCGGCCGGGCAGGGCACCGACGTATGTACGCCGGTGGCCGCGGATCTCGGCCTCGTCGCGTACGCCGCCGAGGGCGACCCGGACGAACTTCCGGCCCATGGCGTGCGCGACGGACTCGCCGAGGCTGGTCTTGCCGACGCCGGGCGGCCCGACGAGGGCGAGCACCGCCCCGCCGCGGCGGCCGCCGACGACACCCAGCCCCCGGTCGGAGCGCCGCTTGCGCACCGCCAGGTACTCGGTGATGCGTTCCTTCACGTCCTCCAGGCCCGCGTGCTCGGCGTCGAGGACGGCCTTGGCGCCGCGGATGTCGTACTCGTCCTCGGTGCGCTCGTTCCAGGGCAGCTCCAGCACGGTGTCGAGCCACGTCCGGATCCACGACCCCTCGGGCGACTGGTCGCTCGACCGCTCCAGCTTGTCGACCTCCTTGAGCGCGGCCTCACGGACCTTCTCGGGGAGATCGGCGGCCTCGACGCGCGCCCGGTAGTCGTCGGACTCCTCGCCCTCCTTGCTGTCGCCGTTCAGCTCGCGCAGCTCCTTGCGGACGGCCTCCAGCTGACGGCGCAGCAGGAACTCGCGCTGCTGCTTGTCGACGCCCTCCTGGACGTCCTTGGCGATGGACTCGGCGACGTCCTGCTCGGCGAGGTGGTCGCGCAGCTGCTGGGTGGCGAGCTTCAGCCGGGTGACCGGGTCCGCGGTCTCCAGGAGCTCCACCTTCTGCTCGGTGGTCAGGAAGGGCGAGTAGCCCGAGTTGTCGGCGAGCGCGGACACGTCGTCGATGGCCTGCACCCGGTCGACGACCTGCCAGGCACCCCGCTTCCGCAGCCAGCTGGTGGCGAGGGCCTTGTACTCCTTGACCAGATCGGCGATGTGTCCGGGCAGGGGGTCGGGCACGGTCTCGTCGAGCCGGGTGCCCTCCACCCACAGCGCGGCACCGGGCCCCGTCGTGCCGGCACCGATCTTCACCCGGCCCCGGCCCCGGATGAGCGCACCCGGGTCGCCGTCGGCGAGCCGGCCGACCTGCTCGACGGTGCCGAGCACGCCGGTGCTCGCGTACGTCCCGTCGATGCGGGGTACCAGAAGGACCTTCGGCTTGCCGGGCTCCGACCGCGCGGCGGCCTGGGCGGCCTCCACGGCGGCGCGCACATCGGCGTCGTTCAGGTCCAGAGGTACCACCATCCCGGGCAGCACGACCTCGTCGTCGAGCGGCAGCACAGGCAAGGTGAGCGGTGTGGACGTCGAAGCCATGATCTCCCCTTCGGCAGTCAAGTTGAGTTATGCCGACTCAATGCCTGAGAGGATTCGATTGTTCCCTCACGGGTGTTCGCTGTGAGCGATCACGTCGGACGGCCTCCTGAGCTGCGGAGAAAGGCAGTTGTCGCCGAGGGTCGTCCGCCGGGGCCTCAGTTACGCAGCCGACGCCGAGAGGGCCTCGGGGCCGGTCTGCCGCCATCGGCGTACCAGCGGCCAGGTCGCGATGCCGATCGCCAGGGAGAGCAGGTGGCCGCAGTCGCTCAGCGGATCCGCGAACTCGGCCAGGTCCTGGAGCAGCATTCCGCCGAACACGATGAGCACCGGCCAGCGCAGCCACGGCCGCAGCAGGCCCGCCAGTGCGCCGACACTCGCCGCGACGCCGAAGCTGATGCCGTAGTCGAGGCGGTGCAGGGAGCTCTCGGGGAGGTGGCCCGCCAGCACCAGGAGCCCGATCGGGACCTCGGTGGCCAGGGTGGCGAGCACATGGCCGAGCAGGAAGACGACGGCCGTGCGCCGGCCGCCTATCCGCCGCTCCAGCGACGTCAGCACGATCAGGAAGACGAGCGAGTACGACGACATCATCCCGCCCGCGATCCACAGCGCGCTGGCTACCAGCACCAGCACCGGGCTCTGGACCAGATGGGCGACGTCGGTGCTGGAGTCCTGGTACAGGGTGTGCACGAGCGTCGGGTCGGCGTGCTCGGCGAACAGGGACGTCACAACGAGCACGGCCGCGTACCCGAAGGTGAAGGGCGTTCCCGTGGGGGTCGGCAGGAGCAGCCAGGAGCGCGGGACCGTCCTGGGGGCCGGTGCCGGGGCCGCGTCCGGAACGACTGCGGTCGTGGCCTGCGCCGGGGCCTGGTCTTCCGGGGGCAGCACCGTCCGCTGGCGCGGCATGCCGTCCAGGAGTGGCGCGCCCGTCCCGGGGGCCGTGAGCGTGGCGTCAGCCGCCGAGACCGTACGTTCCAAGGCGAGGAACTCCTTCCGTCACGCTCCACCCTTCGTGCCGCGCGGGTCGCTGTCTATGACCGACGCCACCGGAGACGCGATTCATAGCAACTTCTCAGATGCTTTCTGCGTCCGGGGCCAACCTGCGAACGCATGTTCGGAATCAGGGCGGCGTGGCCTGCTTACGCGTCCGGATACGTTCTCGGGTGCGCGTACGTCTCAACACGGCGGTGCATGCGGCGAGTTCCGTGCCCCGATCCTCGATGACCGGCTCGACCACAGGGAGTTCGGCCTCGGACCTCGGCCGGCATCGGCAGCCACTGACGGTCCCGGGGCACGCCGGGCAGCCGCGGGGCCACCGTCGGGAACCGCCGCGCGGCCCCGTCGAGGCGGCAACACCGTGCGGCCGGGAGGGCGAGCGCGACACCGGGGCGCCCGGCAAACGGGCAGCCGTCCACCATGCCCGTCCTCTCGCCCCTTCGAACCCAGGCACGGGCAACGGGGGCGCGAGGCCTGTACGCCGGGGGCGCGGGCGCTCGTCGCGCGCGCCCTCCGTCCGGGAAAATCCCTCGTCCGTTGCGTACTCCGTCACCAGAATGAGGCCCATGCCTCATCCGTACGACACCTGCGAGACCCCGGAAGTCCTGGACCGACGCGAGGGTCCCCACGGTGAGGTCGTGCTGCGACGCCACGGCGCGCTGCTGCAGATCATCGCCAACGGCTGCTTCCTGATGGACACCTCCGACGGACGCTCGGAGCGGCTGCTCGTCGACGCCGCGTACGACGCCCTGGACGGACGCCCCGAGCCGGATGTGCTGATCGGCGGGCTCGGCGTCGGCTTCTCGCTCGCCCACACATCGGCCGATCCGCGCTGGGGACGGATCACCGTCGTCGAACGCGAGCGCGCCATCATCGACTGGCACCTGGGCGGCCCGCTGTCCGCGTTGTCCGCGGATGCGCTCGCCGACCGGCGCACACGCATCCTCGCCGCCGATCTGGTCACTTACGTGCATGAGACATCGGACACGTACGACGCGCTGTGCCTGGACATCGACAACGGGCCCGGCTGGACGGTCACGGAGGACAACGACAGCCTGTACTCGACGGCCGGATTGGCAAGCTGCGCAAGGGTGTTGAGGCCCGGCGGGGTACTGGCGGTGTGGTCGGCGCAGCCCTCTCCCGAATTTGAAGGATCCCTCTGGAATGCCGGGTTCCAGCAGGTGCGTACCGAAGAGGTGCCCGTTGCCCGGGGCGTTCCCGACGTCGTGCACCTCGCCGTCAGACCTGGATAGCCGACTCGCGGTAACTCCCCGTACGCTGCATCCCTGACGCGGATCATTCAAGCGTCAAACGCAGTCATGGGATCACCCCACGGATTCCGGAAAGCAACCCCAGGGGCGGGCGATGGAGCAGACACACACCGCGCACAACGGCACGACGGCGACCCCGGGCGCTCAGCGGCGGGTTCTGGTGGTCGAGGACGACCCGACGATCGTCGAGGCCATCGCCGCCCGCTTGCGCGCCGAAGGATTCCTCGTGCAAACGGCCGGCGACGGCCCGGCGGCCGTCGATACGGCCGAGGCATGGCAGCCGGACCTGCTGATCCTCGACATCATGCTGCCGGGCTTCGACGGCCTGGAGGTCTGTCGCCGTGTGCAGGCACAGCGCCCGGTGCCGGTGCTGATGCTCACCGCACGCGACGACGAGACGGACATGCTGGTCGGGCTCGGCGTCGGCGCCGACGACTACATGACCAAGCCGTTCTCGATGCGCGAGCTCGCGGCGCGGGTGCACGTGCTGCTGCGCCGGGTGGAGCGGGCCGCACTGGCCGCCTCGACGCCGCGCAGCGGCATCCTGCGCCTCGGCGAACTGGAGATCGACCACGCCCAGCGCCGGGTCCGTGTGCGCAGCGAGGACGTCCATCTGACGCCCACCGAGTTCGACCTGCTCGTATGCCTGGCGAACACGCCCCGCGCCGTACTCTCCCGCGAGCAGCTGCTCGCGGAGGTGTGGGACTGGGCGGACGCCTCCGGCACCCGGACCGTCGACAGCCACATCAAGGCGCTGCGCCGGAAGATCGGCGCCGAGCGGATCCGCACGGTGCACGGCGTGGGCTACGCGCTGGAGACCCCGACGCCATGAGCTCCGGGCCGGCCGCACGGAGAAGCCCCGGGGAACCCTGGGGCGGCGTTCGCCCGTTCTCGATCAAGACCAAGCTCGGCGCGCTGGTCGTCATCTCGGTGCTGATCACCACGGGTCTGCTCATGATCGCGGTGCGCACCGCGACAGAGCTGCGCTTCATCACGGTGTTCTCGATGATCGCCACGCTGCTCATTACGCAGTTCGTGGCGCATTCGCTCACCGCGCCGCTGGACGAGATGAACGCGGTGGCCCGGTCCATCTCGCAGGGCGACTACACCCGCCGGGTCCGCGACCACCGCAGGGACGAGATGGGCGACCTCGCCCACACGATCAACCTGATGGCCGACGAACTGGAGGCCCAGGACCGTCAGCGCAAGGAGCTGGTGGCGAACGTCTCGCACGAGCTGCGCACGCCCATCGCGGGCCTGCGCGCGGTGCTGGAGAACATCGTGGACGGGGTCACGCAGGCCGACCCCGAGACGATGCGCACGGCCCTGAAGCAGACCGAGCGCCTCGGGCGCCTGGTGGAGACCCTGCTGGACCTCTCCCGCCTGGACAACGGCGTGGTCCCGCTGAAGATGCGCCGCTTCGAGGTGTGGCCGTATCTCTCGGGCGTCCTCAAGGAGGCCCAGATGGTGTCCACGGCACGCGCGGGGATCGCCTCGGGCTCCGGCAGCCACACCCGTACGGACGTACATCTGCACCTCGACGTCTCCCCGCCGGAGCTGACCGCGAACGCCGACCCTGAGCGCATCCACCAGGTCGTGGCCAACCTGATCGACAACGCGGTCAAGCACAGCCCGCCGCACGGCCGCGTGACGGTGAAGGCCCGGCGCGGCTCCACCCCGGACTCCCTGGAACTGGAGGTGCTGGACGAGGGTCCCGGCATCCCCCAGTCGGAGTGGCACCGGGTCTTCGAGCGGTTCAACCGCGGCGCCGTGAGCGCGCCGCACGGGCCGGGCAGCGACGGCGGCACGGGCCTGGGCCTGGCGATCGCCCGCTGGGCGGTGGATCTGCACGGTGGCCGGATCGGTGTGGCCGAATCCACTCGGGGTTGCCGGATCCAGGTCACCCTTCCGGGAGAGCCATCCCTGCCGAGTTGACGTAGAGTTCGAAGCGGAGCAACAAGATCCACGCGAGTCCCCGCTGACGGACACGTGTGATCAGGCAAAGGCCCGCGCACTCCCCGCGCCGGGCCGGGGTCGTCGCACCCCTTTCAAACCGGAACCACGCTTGTTTCCCGCCATTTCCTCCACCGAAACACGCTTTCCGATGTGACTTACGCGACGATGAACCGGCCCGACCTGACCTTCACGGTCATGGAGGCGTAGCCTTGATTCCCGCTGTCCATCACCTTGTGAAGCGGAAGAGGGCGGTTGCCGCCGTGTCGCCACAGTCCCCCAGTAACTCGAACATCTCGACCGACGACCAAGCCGGGAAGAACCCCGCGGCCGCGTTCGGTCCGAACGAGTGGCTCGTCGACGAGATCTATCAGCAGTACCTCCAGGACCCGAATTCGGTAGACCGTGCCTGGTGGGACTTCTTCGCCGACTACAAGCCGGGGGCCCCTGCCTCCTCGGCTACGGCGGGTACTGCGGCCGCGGGGGCCGCAGAGACCACCACGACGGCCCAGGCGGCACCCGCTGCCGTGGCGCCCGCCGTGCCGGCCGCCGCTCCTGCGGCGCC
>NZ_JBEOZU010000064.1:0-58384 GCF_040298185.1 Streptomyces sp. NPDC001634
AGACAGGCGGCGGCGGGCACGGCCTCCGCGATCCGGCCGCGGGCCGCAGTCGCCAGGGCGAGCGCGACCGGGACGGTTTCGGCGGCCGCGATGCCGTAGCTGTAGACGTGGTCGACGATCTGGTGCTCCAGCAGGGGCACGACGCCGAAGGCCCCGTCGCCGTCGTGCGCCAGTTTGAGCGCGTGCCGGGCGTTGCGGCCGATCTCGGTGGACTCGGGAAGCTCGGCCAGCGCGGCCGTCACGCATGCGTCGACCGCCGCCCCGGTCAGCGCGAGTGACACGGCCGCGGCCATGGCGCGGGCGCCGTGCACCCCGTCGCCGTCCTGGGTGTAGCGGGCGTCGAACTCGGCCAGTTCCGCGGCGAGTCGGGGATCGCCCGGATGTGCCACGGCAAGGACGCAGGCCCGTACGCAGGCCGCGTCGTCGAAGTAGTGCGGGTTGTCGTGACCGGTGGCGGGCGGGCGCAGACCGGTGGCGAGGTTGCCGAGACCCGCGCGTACGGAGATGCGGGCGCGCAACGGCAGCACCGCCGACTCGACCTCGGGGGCACGGTCGGCCGCGGCGGCGACCTCGGCGGCCACCGCGTTCCAGGACAGGTCGATGGCCGCGCGCATCCTGCGCTGCCGGTCGAGGTCGCCGAGCGCACTGTCGTCCCCGGCGCGCAGCACGGCCTCCGCCGCGAACGCCGCCCACTCGGCGTCGTCCGACGGCCCGAGCCGCAGCGGCTCCGGCGGCTGGTTGAGGGCGATCGGCACGGGCAGGGTGGTGGTCGCGTTCTGCTCGGCGAAGGTGTCCAGCTCCCGGGTCAGCCGCCGGGTCCACTCGGGCATCCGGGCGGCCCGGTGCCGGGCGGCGGGCCACCCGGCGGCATCGCCCGCGGCGAGCCCGAGCAGGAGTCCTTCGACACGACGGGCGCCCGCCTCCGAGGTCACGACTCCACCTCGCCCTCGTCCACCACGTCCACGTACGCCGCCTCGGCATAGCCCGCCGGCCCGCGCGGCGCCCACGCGTCACGCCGTGGGGGTCTGTTGTGCCGTACGGGATGGTCGGGGCTTCCGGGATCTTGGGGCTGTACGGGCTCGCCTGTCCTTACGGGATGGTCGTGCCGTGCCGGACCATCGCGCGGCGCGGATTCGTGGGGCCGTGCGGGATTGGTGAGGTGTCCGGGCTGGTCATGCCCTGCAGGCTTGTTGTGCCGTACGGGATGGTCGGGGCTTCCGGGATTTTGGGGCTGTACGGGCTCGCCTGTTTTTACGGGATCGTCCTGCCCTGCCGGATCACCGCACAACGCGGCACCGTTGTGCCGTACGGGATTGTCGGCGTGTGCGGGATCTTGGGGCCCTACGGGATCATCGGACCGCGCTGACTCGTCGGCCCGTGCGGGATGGTCGTGCCGTACCGGGTCGTCGTGCCGCGTGGGCTCGTGAGGCCGTGTGGGATGGTCGTGCCGTACCGGGTCGTCGTGCCGCGCGGGACCGTTGTGCCTTACGGGATCTTCGGAGCGCGCGGGGTTGCCGTGCCGTACGGGACCGCTCTCCGGCACCGGATCACCACCCCGTACCGGATCACGACTGTGTACGGGGCCGTCCCCCAGAAAGGGACCCCCACCCCGTACCGGAACATCACCCCGCAGGGGACCACCGCCCCCTACCGCATCGCCACCCCCGACGCGCCCCCACCCGCGTACGCCAACCCCTGCCCCCCACACCCCCGCGATGCCCGCCCCCCCACTTCCCCCCGTCCCCCGGCGTCAGCAGTTCCGCCACGTCCAGTACGTGATGGCCCTCCATGGACGGCAGGCAACGGCCGCGTGCCGGGCCGATCGCCGCGGCCCATTCGGCCGGGATCGCCGAGACACCTTGGGTCGCACCCGCCAGGGCGCCCGCGACCGCCGCCGTGGTGTCGGCGTCCCGGCCCATGTTGACCGCGGTGAGCACCGACTCGGTGAAGTCGCCGTCCGCCGCCGCGTACGCGCCGAAGGCCAGGGCCACCGCCTCGGGTGCGAGGTCCGTCCAGGGGTAGCCGCCGATCACCACCGCGGAGCGGACCGCGCGTGCGCCCCGGTGGGCCACGGTGACCGCGCGGCGCAGGGAGCGGGCCGTCCACGAGTCGTCCGGCACGACCGCGAGGGCCGAGGCCACCACGGCGGTCACCGGTGCCCCCGCCATCGCCGCCGCGACCCCCGCCGCGACCGCCTGGCCGCCGTAGATGCCCTCCCCTTCATGGCTCACCGAGCCGTCGATCGCCACCAGCCGGGCCGCCTCCGCGGGGCGGCCCGCGGCGAAGACGCCGAAGGGTGCCGCCCGCATGGCGAGACCGTCGCTCCAGGCGTGCCGGTGCTGTGCCGAGATGGGGGCCGCAAGCCCCCTCCGGAGGTTCTCCAGCGTGCCGCGTTCGCTGAACCCCGCCCCACGGAAGGGCCCCTCGTCGCGGTCCGCGATCCACTGGTGCCAGGCCGACTCGACGTGCGCCACGGTGAGCGCCGAGCCGTGCCGGGCCAGCAGCAGTCCGGAGAAGATCGCGTACTCGGTGTCGTCCGTGCCGGAGGGCGGCTCGGCGACGTACCCCGTGATGCGGCCCCAGCGAGCGCGGATCTCGGACGGCTTCATGTTCTCGGCGGGCGCGCCCAGCGCGTCCCCCACGGCGAGGCCGAGCAGCGCGCCGCGCGCCCGTTCGCGGACACCGGCGGCGTCCCCGGGCGCCGGGGCCGGGGGACTGCAGGCGATGGAAGCCATACGGTGCCTCTCCTCTCAGGGCACCCCCCTTTTTTCTCGGGGAACGGACCCTCTGCCTCTCCGGGCGCGGACCCCTTTGCGGATCTGTCCCACCGGAGCGGCCTCCCGGAGCCTCGGACGCCTCAGCATCACCCGTCCGACATATGTGCAGTGATCATCACGGATGAGCGCCCTAGGAAAAGGTGCAGGTTAGCCCAGCCTTTCCTTGCTGGCGGAAGGGAAATGCAAGGCGTAGGTTCTGTGTTGTCGAAAGATAGAACGTGTCCAAACTTAGTTTTGCCTAAGCTTCCCTGGGGGGCCCGCATGGCCATCATTGACACCGAAGCGACGCTGCACGAGGCGCACCGCGACAACCACACCCACCGCGATGTGAACGGTGGCTGGCTGCGCCCGGCCGTCTTCGGCGCGATGGACGGCCTGGTGTCCAATCTGGCCCTGATGACGGGTGTCGCGGGCGGATCCGTCAGTCAGCAGACCATCATCATCACCGGGCTCGCGGGCCTGGCCGCCGGGGCCTTCTCCATGGCCGCCGGCGAGTACACCTCCGTCGCCTCGCAGCGGGAGCTCGTCGAGGCCGAACTCGACGTCGAGCGACGCGAGTTGAGGAAGCACCCGGAGGACGAGCAGGAGGAGCTGGCCGCGCTGTACGAGGCGCGGGGCGTCGAGCCCGCGCTCGCCCGCGAGGTCGCCAGGCAGCTCTCCCGCGACCCCGAGCAGGCCCTGGAGATACACGCGCGCGAAGAACTCGGCATCGACCCGGGCGATCTGCCCTCTCCGCTGGTCGCCGCCGTCTCCAGCTTCGGATCGTTCGCGCTCGGCGCGCTTCTGCCGGTCCTGCCGTATCTGCTCGGCGCCCACGCCCTGTGGCCCGCCGTGCTGCTCGCACTCATCGGGCTCTTCGCGTGCGGCGCGGTCGTGGCAAAGGTGACGGCGCGATCCTGGTGGTACAGCGGGCTGCGCCAGCTCGTCCTGGGCGGTGCCGCGGCGGGTGTGACGTACGTCCTGGGCAGCCTGTTCGGTACCGCCGTAGGATGACAAGTGCGCTACTTATGCGAGGGACCGCATAAGTAGTCGTTACTCGGCGGTTTCGATTGCTTAACCACCGGGCATGAGCCGTAAGCGCCGCGGGCAATGACGCCTGCACCGCACACATCGCGGTGGGCGACGAAGCCTGCCGCACCCCGGGTCGACGGACACCGATCTGTCCGGATGTGCCCCCTGACTCCATCGCCGTACGTGGAACCCGCGCCACGCCCCGGCGATGTCCGCATGTTGGAACGGCCTATCCGGTTCCCGAGAACCGCTCCATCATGTAACCTGCACGAAATTTCGCCACCATACGCAGAGGGCCAACGTCGTCCCTCGGCACTTGCACATGCCACATGACGACGACGGGAGAGCCGATGCGTACGCCGCGCCAGCCGTCCCAGCACTCCAAGAATGGCCAGAACTGGTCGTTCATGGATGCTCGCCCTGCTGCGCAGGGTATGTACGACCCCCGCAACGAGCACGACGCCTGTGGCGTCGGCTTTGTGGCCACCCTCACCGGCGAGGCGAGCCATGCGCTGGTCGAGCAGGCGCTCACGGTTCTGCGCAACCTGGAGCACCGCGGTGCCACCGGCTCCGAGCCCGACTCGGGTGACGGCGCGGGCATTCTCTCCCAGGTTCCCGACGCCTTCTTCCGCGAGGTGGCCGGATTCGAACTGCCCGAGGCGGGCGCGTACGCCGTCGGTATCGCCTTCCTGCCCGAGGACGGCACCGCCGAGGCCATCTCGCAGATCGAGACGATCGCCGCGGACGAGGGCCTGACCGTCCTCGGCTGGCGCGAGGTCCCGGTCGCCCCCGAACTGCTCGGCGCCACCGCCCGCTCGACGATGCCCGCCTTCCGTCAGGTCTTCGTGACCGACGGCGAGTCGAAGGGCATCGACCTCGACCGCAGGGCCTTCGTGCTGCGCAAGCGCGCCGAGCGCGAGGCCGGCGTCTACTTCCCGTCGCTGTCCGCGCGCACGATCGTCTACAAGGGCATGCTGACCACCGGTCAGCTGGAGCCCTTCTTCCCGGACCTGTCCGACCGCCGCTTCGCCACGGCCATCGCGCTCGTCCACTCGCGCTTCTCCACGAACACCTTCCCGAGCTGGCCGCTCGCCCACCCGTACCGCTTCGTCGCGCACAACGGCGAGATCAACACGGTCAAGGGCAACCGCAACTGGATGCGCGCCCGCGAGTCCCAGCTGGTCTCCGACCTCTTCGGCCCGCAGGAGAAGCTGGAGCGGATCTTCCCGATCTGTACGCCCGAGGCGTCCGACTCCGCCTCCTTCGACGAGGTGCTCGAACTCCTGCACCTCGGCGGACGCTCCCTGCCGCACTCCGTGCTGATGATGATCCCGGAGGCCTGGGAGAACCACGACTCCATGGACCCGGCCCGGCGCGCCTTCTACCAGTACCACTCCACGATGATGGAGCCCTGGGACGGCCCGGCCTGCGTCACCTTCACCGACGGCACCCAGGTCGGCGCCGTGCTCGACCGCAACGGTCTGCGCCCCGGCCGCTACTGGGTCACCGACGAGGGCCTCGTCGTCCTCGGTTCCGAGGTCGGTGTCCTCGACATCGAGCCCTCCAAGGTCGTCCGCAAGGGCCGTCTCCAGCCCGGCAGGATGTTCCTCGTCGACACCGCCGAGCACCGCATCATCGAGGACGACGAGATCAAGGCGACCCTCGCCGCCGAGCAGCCCTACGCGGAGTGGCTGGAGGCCGGCGAGATCGAGCTGGGCGACCTGCCGGAGCGCGAGCACATCGTGCACACCCACGCCTCGGTCACCCGCCGCCAGCAGACCTTCGGTTACACCGAGGAGGAGCTGCGCGTCATCCTTGCGCCGATGGCCAAGACCGGCGCCGAGCCGATCGGCTCGATGGGCACCGACTCGCCGATCGCCGCGCTGAGCGAGCGCCCGCGTCTGCTCTTCGACTACTTCACCCAGCTGTTCGCCCAGGTCACCAACCCGCCGCTGGACGCGATCCGCGAGGAGCTGGTCACCTCCCTGCGCTCGTCGCTGGGACCTGAGGGCAACATCCTCGAGCCGACGGCCGCCTCCTGCCGCAGCGTCACCCTGCCCTTCCCGGTGATCGACAACGACGAGCTGGCCAAGCTCATCCACATCAACGCCGACGGCGACATGCCGGGCATGAAGGCCGCGACGCTCTCCGGTCTGTACCGGGTCTCCGGCGGCGGTGACGCCCTCGCCGCCCGTATCGCGGAGATCTGCGCCGAGGCCGACGCCGCCATCGACAACGGCGCCCGCCTGATCGTCCTCTCGGACCGCCACTCGGACGCCGAGCACGCCCCGATCCCGTCGCTGCTGCTCACTGCGGCCGTCCACCACCACCTCATCCGCACCAAGCAGCGGACCGAGGTGGGCCTGCTCGTCGAGGCCGGTGACGTCCGCGAGGTCCACCACGTCGCCCTGCTCATCGGCTACGGCGCCGCGGCCGTGAACCCGTACCTGGCGATGGAGTCCGTCGAGGACCTCGTCCGCGCAGGGACGTTCCTGCCGGGCATCGAGCCCGAGAAGGCCATCCGCAACCTGATCTATGCCCTCGGCAAGGGCGTCCTGAAGGTCATGTCCAAGATGGGCATCTCGACCGTCGCCTCCTACCGCGGCGCCCAGGTCTTCGAGGCCGTCGGTCTCGACGAGGCCTTCGTCGAGAAGTACTTCAACGGCACGGCCACCAAGATCGGCGGCGTCGGCATCGACGTCATCGCCAAGGAGGTCGCCGCCCGCCACGCCAAGGCGTACCCGGCCTCCGGCATCGCTCCCGCGCACCGCGCGCTGGAGATCGGCGGCGAGTACCAGTGGCGCCGCGAGGGCGAGCCGCACCTGTTCGACCCGGAGACGGTCTTCCGCCTCCAGCACTCGACCCGCACCAAGCGCTACGACATCTTCAAGAAGTACACCGACCGGGTGAACGAGCAGTCCGAGCGCCTGATGACGCTGCGCGGCCTGTTCGGCTTCAAGTCCGACCGACCCTCGATCTCCATCGACGAGGTCGAGCCGGTCTCCGAGATCGTCAAGCGCTTCTCGACGGGCGCCATGTCGTACGGCTCGATCTCCCGCGAGGCGCACGAGACGCTCGCCATCGCCATGAACCAGCTGGGCGGCAAGTCCAACACCGGTGAGGGCGGCGAGGACCCGGAGCGCCTGTACGACCCGGCGCGCCGTTCGGCGATCAAGCAGGTGGCCTCCGGCCGCTTCGGCGTGACCTCCGAGTACCTGGTCAACGCGGACGACATCCAGATCAAGATGGCCCAGGGCGCCAAGCCCGGCGAGGGCGGCCAGCTGCCCGGCCACAAGGTCTACCCGTGGGTGGCCAAGACCCGTCACTCGACGCCTGGTGTCGGCCTGATCTCCCCGCCGCCGCACCACGACATCTACTCGATCGAGGACCTGGCCCAGCTGATCCACGACCTCAAGAACGCCAACCCCGCGGCACGTATCCACGTGAAGCTGGTGTCGGAGGTCGGCGTAGGCACGGTTGCCGCGGGTGTGTCGAAGGCGCACGCGGACGTCGTCCTCATCTCCGGCCACGACGGCGGTACGGGCGCGTCCCCGCTGACCTCGCTGAAGCACGCCGGCGGTCCCTGGGAGCTGGGTCTCGCCGAGACCCAGCAGACGCTGCTGCTCAACGGCCTGCGCGACCGCATCGTCGTGCAGACCGACGGTCAGCTCAAGACCGGCCGTGACGTGGTCATCGCCGCGCTGCTCGGCGCCGAGGAGTTCGGTTTCGCGACCGCGCCGCTCGTCGTCTCCGGCTGCATCATGATGCGCGTCTGCCACCTGGACACCTGCCCGGTCGGCGTCGCCACCCAGAACCCGGTGCTGCGCGAGCGCTTCTCCGGCAAGCCGGAGTTCGTCGTGAACTTCTTCGAGTTCATCGCCGAGGAGGTCCGCGAGCTGCTCGCGGAGCTGGGCTTCCGCTCCATCGAGGAGGCCGTCGGCCACGCCGAGACGCTCGACGTCACCCGGGCCGTCGACCACTGGAAGGCGCAGGGCCTGGACCTGGAGCCGCTGTTCCACGTGCCCGAGCTGCCCGAGAGCGCGGTGCGCCACCGGATCGTCGCCCAGGACCACGGCCTGGAGAAGGCGCTCGACAACGAGCTGATCAAGCTCGCCGCCGACGCCCTGGCCGCGAACTCCCAGGCCGAAGCCCAGCCGGTGCGCGCCCAGGTCGAGATCCGCAACATCAACCGCACGGTCGGCACGATGCTCGGCCACGAGGTGACGAAGAAGTTCGGCGGCGCGGGTCTGCCCGACGACACGATCGACATCACCTTCACGGGTTCGGCGGGCCAGTCCTTCGGCGCCTTCCTGCCGCGCGGTGTCACGCTGCGCCTGGAGGGCGACGCCAACGACTACGTCGGCAAGGGCCTGTCCGGTGGACGCGTCATCGTCCGCCCGGACCGGGGCGCCGACCACCTCGCCGAGTACTCGACGATCGCGGGCAACACCATCGCGTACGGCGCGACCGGCGGCGAGCTGTTCCTGCGCGGTCGTACGGGTGAGCGGTTCTGCGTCCGCAACTCCGGTGCGCTCGTGGTGTCGGAGGGCGTGGGCGACCACGGCTGCGAGTACATGACCGGCGGCCACGCGGTCGTGCTCGGCGAGACGGGCCGCAACTTCGCGGCCGGTATGTCGGGCGGCATCGCGTACGTCATCGACCTGAACCGCGAAAACGTCAACGCGGGCAACCTCGGTGCCATCGAGGCCCTGGACGACGCGGACAAGCAGTGGCTGCACGACGTGGTGCGCCGCCACGCCGAGGAGACCGGGTCCACGGTCGCCGAGAAGCTCCTTGCCGAGTGGTCCGTCGCCGTGGACCGCTTCAGCAAGATCATCCCCAGCACGTACAAGGCAGTGCTCGCCGCCAAGGACGCCGCCGAGCGAGCCGGTCTCTCCGAGACCGAGACCCACGAGAAGATGATGGAGGCGGCGACCAATGGCTGACCCCAAGGGCTTCCTGACGCACGGCCGCGAGGTCGCCAAGTCCCGCCCGGTGGGCGAGCGCGTCAAGGACTGGAACGAGGTCTACGTTCCCGGCTCGCTGCTCCCGATCATCAGCAAGCAGGCCAGCCGGTGCATGGACTGCGGCATCCCGTTCTGCCACAACGGCTGTCCGCTGGGGAACCTGATCCCCGAGTGGAACGACTACGCCTACCGCGAGCACTGGACCGAGGCGTCCGAGCGCCTGCACGCCACCAACAACTTCCCGGAGTTCACGGGCCGTCTGTGCCCCGCTCCGTGCGAGTCGGCGTGCGTGCTCGGCATCAACCAGCCGCCGGTCACCATCAAGAACGTCGAGGTTTCGATCATCGACAAGGCGTGGGACAGCGGTGACGTCAAGCCGCAGGCCCCCGAGCGTCTGTCGGGCAAGACGGTCGCGGTCATCGGCTCGGGCCCGGCCGGCCTGGCCGCCGCCCAGCAGCTCACGCGGGCGGGCCACACGGTCGCGGTGTACGAGCGCGCGGACCGCATCGGCGGTCTGCTCCGCTACGGCATCCCCGAGTTCAAGATGGAGAAGCGGCACATCAACCGCCGTATCGAGCAGATGCGCGCGGAGGGCACCCGCTTCCGTACCGGCATCGAGATCGGCCGCGACCTCAAGGCGACGGACCTGCGCAAGCGGTACGACGCCGTGGTCATCGCCGCCGGTGCCACCACGGCCCGCGATCTGCCGGTCCCCGGCCGCGAGCTCAAGGGCGTCTACCAGGCGATGGAGTACCTGCCGCTGGCCAACAAGGTCCAGGAGGGCGACTACGTCACCGCCCCGATCTCGGCCGAGGGCAAGCACGTCGTGGTCATCGGCGGCGGCGACACGGGCGCGGACTGCGTGGGCACCGCCCACCGCCAGGGCGCGGCCTCCGTCACGCAGCTGGAGATCATGCCGAAGCCGGGCGACGAGCGGAACCCGGTCGCCCAGCCCTGGCCGACCTTCCCGATGCTCTACAAGGTCACCTCGGCCCACGAAGAGGGTGGCGAGCGCGTCTACTCCGTCTCGACGACCCACTTCGAGGGTGACGAGGACGGCAATGTGCAGTGGCTGCACCTCATCGAGGTCGAGTTCGTCGACGGCAAGCTGACCCAGAAGCCGGGCACGGAACGCAAGATCCCGGCCCAGCTGGTGACGCTGGCGATGGGTTTCACCGGCACGGACCAGGAGAACGGTCTGGTCGAGCAGTTCGGCCTGGCGCTGGACGAGCGCGGCAACATCGCCCGCGACGCCGCCTTCCAGACGAACGTCCCGGGTGTGTTCGTGGCGGGCGACGCCGGCCGCGGCCAGTCCCTGATCGTGTGGGCGATCGCCGAGGGCCGCTCGGCGGCCCGCGGCGTCGACCGCTTCCTCACGGGCGCCAGCGACCTGCCGGCCCCGATCCGCCCGACGGACCGCGCGCTGATGGTCTGACGGACCGGACAGAAAGTGACCTGACGGTCACTCACATACGTCCCGTACAAAGGTGTACGGGCGGGCCGCCCGGGGGATTCCCCCAGGCCCCGTAGACGGCGCCTGCCTACCAGTCCCCGACCGGACGATGGGGCAGGCGCCGCCGCATGTGCCGTTCCGCTCAGCCCGTCAGTTCCGTCACCTTGCCCACCGTGAGCAGCACCAGCAGGACCAGGAGTCCGAGGCAGGCGGCCGCCTGGATCATGCCTCGGCGCGGGCCCCGGGGTACGCAGGCGTACGCCGATGTCACCACTCCGCACGCCGGCAGGCTGCCGAGGTGCGCCTGCCAGGAAATGAGCCCGGCGGAGATCAGCAGCCACACCGGCAGGCCCGCCATGAAACGGTTGACGGTGCTCATGCCGGCGCCGAGACGGCGGACCCGAACGCCCCCTGGTGGGCGGCAGATGCAGGAACGCGCCGGTCAGCAGCTGCTCCCACTGCCCGCCGACGACACCCTCCGCATACAGTTCCGAGGGATACGGGTACTCCCACAGGTAGTGCCCGCCCCCCGGCCCCCGAAGACCGGCCCCGAGCATCGCGAACCGGTCCACGATCGCGGGCGGGGGACCCCCCTCACACACTGGGCCCGACGGCCGCCTCCGCGCATACAGTCAGAAAGGCCGGGCTACTGTGGCGTAGCCTCGGCCTTCCCGTACCGGAACCGAAGGGAGCCACGCATGACCGCGATCAGCCTCCGCAAGGTGGAGGAGACCGCTCCCGCGCTGGTCAGCCTGTACAAGACCGCCGGGGTGTCTCTCACCAAGCACGGGCTGGGCGGGCAGCGGGCCGCCGTCTATCTGGTGGTCGACCACTCCGGGTCCATGAAGCCGTACTACAAGGACGGCAGCGTGCAGGCGCTCGCCGACCGGGTGCTCGGGCTGTCCGCGCACCTCGACGACGACGGGAGCGTGCCGGTCGTCTTCTTCTCGACGGACATCGACGCCGTCACCGACATCTCGCTGACCGACCACCAGGGGCGGATCGACCGGATCGTGGCCGGGCTCGGACACATGGGCAAGACCAGCTACCACCTGGCGATGGACGCCGTCATCGACCACTACCTCGACAGCGGTTGCGTGGACCCCGCCCTCGTCGTCTTCCAGACCGACGGCGGCCCCATCAACAAGCCGGCCGCGGAACGCTATCTGTGCAAAGCCGCCAAGCTGCCGATGTTCTGGCAGTTCATAGGGTTCGGGGATCCGGGCAGCAAACAGTTCGAGTTCCTGCGGAGGCTCGACGAGCTCCCGGTGCCGCACAAGCGGGTCGTCGACAACGCCGGGTTCTTCCACGCCGGTCCGGATCCGCGGAAGGTGTCCGACGCCGAGCTGTACGACAGTCTGGTGGGCGAGTTCCCGCAGTGGCTGGCGGCCGCGCGGGCGCGGGGGATCGTGGCCTGATCGCGCCGTTCGCCCCCTTGGTCCGGCCCGCCGGCCGTGCCACTCTGAGGTGAACCGTGGGGGAGGCGGTCCATGGACGGCGCACGAACGGTGAACGAGGCAGCGGACGGCAGGAGTTCGCGACGGGGACGGGCGGGCGGCGGGGAACGGCTGGCCGACTGGGCCGACGGACGGCTCGGGGTGTACACCCTCGCCAAGGCCCAGATGCGCAAGGTCTTCCCGGACCACTGGTCCTTCATGCTGGGCGAGATCTGCCTCTACAGCTTCCTCATCCTGATCCTCACCGGCATCTACCTCACGCTCTTCTTCGAGCCCAGCGGGGCCGAGGTCGTCTACCACGGCTCGTACGGCCCGCTCAGCGGCATCGTCATGACGAAGGCGTACGAGTCGACCCTCCACATCAGCTTCGACGTGCGCGGCGGGCTGCTCATCCGGCAGATCCACCACTGGGCGGCCCTCGTCTTCGTGGCCGGGATGCTCGTCCACATGATGCGGGTGTTCTTCACCGGCGCCTTCCGCAAGCCCCGCGAGCTGAACTGGCTGTTCGGCTGGACCCTGTTGATGCTCGGCCTGATCACCGGCCTGACCGGCTACTCGCTCCCCGACGACCTGCTCTCCGGCACGGGCATCCGCTTCGCCCAGGGCGCCATCCTGTCCGTGCCGGTCGTGGGAACGTATCTCTCGTTCTTCCTCTTCGGCGGCGAGTTCCCCGGCCACGCCATCATCTCGCGCCTCTTCCCGGTCCATGTGCTCCTGCTGCCGGGGATCATGCTGGGCCTGGTCGTCGCCCATCTGATCCTGGTCTTCTACCACAAGCACACGCAGTACCCCGGGCCCGGCCGGGACAACAAGAGCGTGCTCGGCATGCCGTTCCTGCCCGTCTACATGGCGAAGGCCGGCGGGTTCTTCTTCCTCGTCTTCGGCGTGCTGGCGCTGCTCGGCGGGATCGCCACCATCAACCCCGTGTGGGCCTTCGGGCCCTACCGGCCCGACCTGGTCACCACGGGCGCGCAGCCCGACTGGTACCTCGGCTTCTCCGAGGGCCTGATCCGGGTGATGCCGGGATGGGAGATCAACGCCTGGGGCCACACACTGCAGTTGGGTGTCTTCATCCCCTTCACCCTCTTCCCGCTCATCATGCTGGCCATCGCGCTCTACCCGTTCGTCGAGGCATGGGTGACCGGCGACAGACGCGAACACCACATCCTGGACCGGCCGCGCAACGTCCCCGTGCGTACCGCCCTCGGCGCTGCCTGGCTCGCGCTGTACGGGGTGCTGCTGATCGGCGGCGGCAACGATCTGTGGGCCACCCACTTCCATCTGTCCATCAACGCGATCACCTGGTTCGTGCGGATCGGGTTCTTCGTCGCCCCGGTCGTGGCGTTCGTCGTCACCAAACGCATCTGCCTGGGACTGCAGCGCCGTGACCGCGACAAGGTGCTGCACGGGCGGGAGACGGGACTCATCAAACGGCTCCCGAACGGCGGGTACATCGAGGTCCATGAGCCTCTCCCGCAGGCGCAGCTGTTCACCCTCACCCAGCACGAGCAGACACCGCCGTACGAGATCGGGCCGCTCGTGGACGCCAACGGCGTCGCCCGCCGTGTCGGACCGGGACGCAGGCTGCGTGCCCGGCTCTCCCGGGCGATGTACGGGACCGGCGCGCGGATCCCCAAGCCGACGGTGGAGGAGCACCGCGCTCTCACCGGGGAGGGCGAACACCGTTGAGGACGGCGGCCCGGCACTCGGCCGGCGCGCCCCAAGCCGTGCGCAGCGCCCGGGCCTTGGTCAGCCAGAGGGAGAGGCCGTACTCGGCGGTGTAGCCGATCGCGCCGTGCAGCTGGAGTGCCGTCCGGGCGGTCGTGTACGCCGCCTCGCAGGCCGCGACCTTGGCGGCGGCGACGTCCGCGGGGCTCATCGACAGGGCAGCCCCGAAGAGCAGCGGCCGCGCGAACTCCAGGGCGATCTTCGCATCGGCCAGGCGGTGCTTGACGGCCTGGAACGAGCCTATGGGCACACCGAACTGGACCCGCTGCTTGACGTACGCCACGGTTCGGTCGAGGAGTGCGCAACCGACGCCGAGGGCCTGCGCGGCCGTCGCCAGACGGGCCCAGGTGACGGCGTCCGGGGGGAAGCCGGGGGAGAGGAGTTCGCCGCCGGGGAGCGGGGTCGCGAGCCGGCGGGCGGGATCCAGGGATGGCCGTGTCTCCGGACGGCAGCCGGGGGACAGCCACAACTCCCCGTCCCTGAGCACGAGGACGACATCGGCCGCGTCGCCGTCCAGCGCATACGGCGCGCCCACCGTGGCAAGCGCCTTGCCGGAGGCCAGCTGGGGCAGCAGCCGTTCGGCCGGCCCGGGCAACCCCGAGAGCAGGGCGGCTGCGAGCACCGTCTCCACCACCGGGCCCGGCACCGCATGGCGCCCCAGCTCCACGAAGGCCACGGCCAGCTCGACGGGCAGCGGGCCCACCCCCTCGTACGCCTCCGGGACCGCCAGCGCGAAGACGCCCGCCTCCGCGATCCGCGACCACAGCGCGCGCCCTGCCCTGTGGTCGCCCGCACCCCAGGACCGTATGACCGAAGGTGTTCCGGCGGCGGTGAGCAGGGCGTCCAGCGAGCGGGCGAACGCGCGCTGTTCGTCGGTGAGCAGAAAACGCATCAGCGGCGGCCCTTCGGCAGGCCGAGCAGACGCTCGGCGATGATGTCGCGCTGGATCTCGTTGGTGCCGGCGTAGACAGGGCCCGCCAGGGAGAAGACATAGCCCTCCGCCCAGTCGGTGTCCGCCGACTCGCCCTCGGCGCCGAGCAGATCGAGCGCCGTCTCGTGCAGCGCGATGTCGTACTCGGACCAGAAGACCTTGTTCAGGCTGGACTCCGGACCGGGCGGCTCGCCGTCCAGGTAGCGGGAGGCACCCGCGTAGGTGAAGAGCTGGTAGGCGCGGGCGCCGATCAGGGCGTCGGCCACCCGGTCGCTCGCCGACGCCGGGCGGCCCTGCGCCTGCCACAGTCTCAGCAGCCGGCCGGCGGCGGCGAGGAAGCGGCCGGGGGAGCGGAGGGTGAGCCCGCGCTCGTTGCCCGCGGTCGCCATCGCGACCCGCCAGCCCTGGCCCGGCTCACCGATCACGTCCTCGTCGGGGACGAAGACATCGTCCAGGAACAGCTCGGCGAAGGCGGGCTTTCCGTCGAGGCGGCCGATCGGGCGCACCGTGACACCGGGCGCCCGCAGGTCGAACATCAGATAGGTCAGCCCTTGGTGGCGCTTGGGAGCGTCCGGCGCGCTGCGGAACAGTCCGAACGCGCGGTCCGCGAAGGCCGCCCGCGACGACCAGGTCTTCTGGCCCCTGAGCAGCCAGCCGCCATCGGTGCGGATCGCCTTCGAGGTGAGTGACGCCAGGTCCGAGCCCGCCTCCGGCTCGGACCACGCCTGCGCCCAGATCACCTCGCCGGAGGCCATCGGCGGGAGCACGCGCGCCCGTTGCTCCTCCGTCCCATGGTCGAACAGGGTCGGTGCCAGCAGGTTGATGCCGTTCTGACCTACCCGGCCGGGCGCGCCTGCCGCGTAGTACTCCTCCTCGAAGATCAGCCAGCGTACGAGCCCCGCGTCCCGTCCGCCGTGAGCGGCCGGCCAGGACACCACCGACCAGCGGTCCGCGGCGAGTTCCGCCTCCCAGGCGCGGTGCGCCGCGAATCCCTCCTCGGTGTCCAGGGAGGGGAGCGGAACCGCGGGTACGTGCGCCTCCAGCCAGGCCCGCGCCTCGGCGCGGAAGGCCTCGTCGGCGGGGGAGTGGGTGAGGTCCACGGTCGCCATCCTTCCCTAACAAGTGTTTGGTAGGTTAGCGTGGCGGTATGACAGACGTCGAGGGCCCGGCCTACGTACCCGGGCACGGGCTGCTCAGCGGGCGTTCGGCCGTCATCACCGCGGCCGCCGGCGCAGGAATCGGCGGGGCGACCGCGCGCCGGTTCCTTGAGGAGGGAGCGCGCGTCCTGATCAGCGACGCGCACGCACGACGGCTGAAGGAGTACGAGGCCGTGCTGGCCGGGGAGTTCGGCCCGGAGTCCGTGGCCGCCATGCCCTGCGATGTGACCGACGAGACGCAGGTGCGCGGCCTCTTCGACACCGCGGTGCGGGAGCACGGCCGGCTCGACATCGTGGTCAACAACGCGGGCCTCGGCGGGACCTCACTGCTCGTCGACATGACCGACGAGCAGTGGTCGAAGGTGCTGGACGTGACACTGAACGGTACGTTCCGGTGTACGCGGGCCGCCCTGCTTTCGATGAAGGAGACGGGCGGCGGCGTGATCGTCAACAACGCCTCCGTCGTCGGCTGGCGCGCCCAGGCCGGACAGGCGCACTACGCCGCCGCGAAGGCGGGCGTGATGGCCCTGACCCGGTGCGCGGCGATCGAGGCGGCCGAGTACGGGGTGCGGGTCAACGCGGTCTCGCCGAGCCTCGCCATGCATCCGCACCTGGTGAAGGTGACCTCGCCCGAGCTGCTGGCGGAGCTGACCGAGCGGGAGGCCTTCGGGCGGTACGCCGAGCCGTGGGAGGTGGCCAACGTGATCGTGTTCCTGGCGTCCGGCTACTCCTCGTACATGACCGGCGAGGTCGTAGCCGTCAGCAGTCAGCACGCCTAGGACCACAATGGATCTGTGCCGACGAAGAAGAAGCCCCAGGTGACCGCCGCCCCCGCCCGTCGCCGCGAACTCCTCGACACCGCCGCCGAGGTCTTCGCCGAGCAGGGCTACAACGCCACCACCGTACGCAAGATCGCGGACCACGCCGGGATGCTCGCGGGCAGCCTCTACTACCACTTCGACTCCAAGGAGTCGATGCTGGAGGAGATCCTGCGCACGTTCCTCGACGAGCTCTGGGACGGCTACGACACCGTCCTGGACGCGGAACTCGGCCCGCGCGAAACCCTGGAGGCGCTGGTCACCGAGTCCTTCCGGGAGATCGACCGGCACCGTGCGGCCGTCGCGATCTACCAGAAGGAGTCCAAACAGCTCGTGGCGCAGGAACGGTTCGCGTTCCTCGCCGAGTCGCAGCGCAAGTTCGAGAAGGCGTGGCTGTCCACGCTGGAGCGCGGGGTCGCCGCCCGGGTCTTCCGGGCCGACCTCGACGTCCGGCTCACCTACCGGTTCGTGCGCGACACGGTGTGGGTCGCCGCGTCCTGGTACCGGCCCGGCGGGCACCACAGCCCGGAGGAGATCGCCCGGCAGTACCTGTCGATGGTGCTGGACGGGATCGCCGTACGTATCTGACCCACAGGGGGTTCGCCATGACCGAGGCCTACATCGTCGAAGCGGTCCGCACGCCCGTCGGGCGGCGCCGGGGCGGGCTGAGCGGGGTCCATCCGGCCGACCTGGGCGCGCATGTGCTAGGGGCCCTGGTGTCGCGTTCCGGCGTGGACCCGGCCGCCGTGGAGGACGTCGTCTTCGGCTGCCTGGACACGGTCGGGCCGCAGGCCGGGGACATCGCCCGCACCTGCTGGCTGGCGGCCGGGCTGCCCGAGGAGGTGCCGGGCGTGACCGTCGACCGGCAGTGCGGCTCCTCGCAGCAGGCCGTGCACTTCGCCGCACAGGCCGTGCTGTCCGGCACCCAGGACCTGGTCGTCGCGGGCGGCGTCCAGAACATGTCACAGATCCCGATCGCCTTCGCCTCCCGCCAGGCCGCGGAACCGCTGGGGCTCACCCAGGGGCCGTTCGCGGGCAGCGAGGGATGGCGGGCCCGCTACGGCGACCGGCCCGTCAATCAGTTCCACGGCGCCGAGCTGATCGCCGCGAAGTGGGGCATCACGCGGCGCGACCAGGAGGAGTTCGCGCTGCGCTCGCACCAGCGGGCGATCCACGCGATCGACGAGGGCCGCTTCGACCGGGAGACCGTCGCCTACGGGGACGTGACGGTCGACGAGGGCCCGCGCCGGGACACCTCGCTGGAGAAGATGGCCGGGCTGAAACCGGTCCTGGACGGCGGTACCGTCACCGCCGCGTGCTCCTCGCAGGTCTCCGACGGCGCGGCGGCCATGCTGCTGGCCTCGGAGCGGGCGGTACGGGAGCACGGGCTGACCCCGCGCGCCCGCATCCACCACCTCACGGTGCGCGGCGAGGACCCCATCCGCATGCTGACGGCCCCGATCCCGGCGACCGCGCACGCCCTGAAGAAGACCGGCCTCACGATCGACGACATCGACCTCGTCGAGATCAACGAGGCGTTCGCCCCGGTCGTCCTCGCCTGGATCGAGGAGACCGGCGCCGACCCGGAGAAGGTCAACGTCAACGGCGGCGCCATCGCCCTCGGCCACCCCCTGGGCGCCACGGGCGCCAAGCTGATGACCACCCTGCTCCACGAACTGGAGCGCACCGGCGGCCGCTTCGGCCTGCAGACGATGTGCGAGGGCGGCGGCCAGGCGAACGTGACGATCATCGAACGGCTCTGAGGCGCAGGGCCAGGGGCCCACCGCCGCCGCGGGGCGACACCCGGAAGGTGACGCCCCGCAGGCAGAGGGTCAGCGCCCGAGCGAGAACCCCAGCACCACCCCCGCGGAGACCTCCACCATGCCCGGCGCCAGGTCGCCCGCCGAACTGCCGCCCCCGCCGCCGTGGCCGCGGTAGTTGCTGAACTCCCTGGACTCGGCGTCGACATCCTGGATGTGCAGCACGGTGCCGAGCGTCACACCCGCGGCCTCCGCGTACACCTCGGCCTTGCGGCGGGCCGCGGCCACCGCCTTGCGGCGCGCCTCATCGCGCAGGGCGGGCTTGTTGTGCACGTCGAACTCCACGCTGTCGATACGCTCGGCGCCCGCGACCACCACATCCACGATGAGCTGCTGAAGATCGTCCAATGCCTCGGTCTCGACGGAGTACGAGGCCTGGCACCGGTAGCCCAGGAACTTCCGTCCGCTCCCGTAACCGTCGTACTCCGAGCTGAGCCTGAGCCGGGAACCCGACACCGACGCGTCCGGTATCCCGTGCCCGCGCAGTACCTGGCGCAGCTGTGACACCGCCAGGCCCGCCCTCTGGAACGCCTTGTCCGCCGACGGCTCCAGCACGTCCACCGTCGGCTTCACCCGGACCAGCTGAGGCTCCACGCGCACGCTTCCGGCGCCGAACACACTCAGGCCCCACGGTTCTGTGATCGATTCGGTCATTCGCGCATTGAAGCACCGGGCACGGGCAGCGCGCCCAGGGTTTCCCGGGCCTGGGCCATCACCCGCTCCACCAGCTCCGCACACGACGGCAGATCCTCGATCACCCCGGCGACCTGCCCGGCGGCCATCACCCCCAGATCCGTACGCCCGTCGACCATCGCCGACTTCAGCAGCATCGGTGTGTTCGCGGCGAGCAGGACCTGGCTCCACGTCAGGTCCTTGCCGTGCCGCATGGCGAGCCCGTCGCGGATCATCCGGGACCAGGTCAGGCCCGACAGCTTCCGGAAGCCCGCCGCCCGGCGCACGGCCCGCAGCAGCGCGCGCGTCCGGCCCGCACGCTCCAGGGAGTCGACGAGCGGTGTACGGAGCATACGGTGCGGCAGGCCGTCCACTGCCGTGGTCACGGTGATGTCCTTGAGAGTCGCCGCCAGGTATCTCGCCTTCACCGCGTCCGGGACCGTGGACTGCGAGGTCAGCAGGAACCGGGTGCCCATCGCGATGCCCGCCGCCCCGTACGCCAGCGCCGCGACCAGCCCTCGCCCGTCGTGGAAACCGCCCGCCGCCACCACCGGGATGTCCACCGCGTCCACCACCTGCGGCAGCAGCACCGTCGTCGCCACCTCGCCGGTGTGACCGCCGCCCTCGCCGCCCTGCACGATCACCGCGTCCGCGCCCCAGGCGGCCACCTTCTCGGCGTGCCGGCGGGCGCCGACGGACGGGATGACGATCACGCCGGCGTCCTTGAGCCCGGCGATGAGCTCCTTGGACGGCGCGAGCGCAAAGGACGCGACCCGCACGCCCTCCTCGACGATGATCCGCACGCGGTCCCGGGCGTCCCCGGCGTCTGCACGCAGATTCACCCCGAACGGCGCGTCCGTACGCGACCGGACCTCCCGTATCGCCTCCCGTAACCGGTCGGGTGTCATGGTCGCGGAGGCCAGGATGCCCAGTGCACCCGCGTTCGCCGTGGCGGAGACCAGGCGCGGGCCCGCCACCCACCCCATGCCGGTCTGAACGATCGGATGACGGACACCGACGAGCCGGGTCAGCGCGGTCTCCATCAGCGGCCCTCGAACGCACGGCCGGAATCGGGGACCTCGCGCTCCCGTATCCCCTGCGGATCGATCAACTCGCGGATCAACCGCAGCTCCTCCGCCGTCGGTTCCCGGGTGTACGGCACGTCGTCCGGGACCGTCAGCTCGAAACCCGTCGCCTCCCGCACCTCCTCCACCGTCACCCCCGGATGCAGCGAGGCCAGCCGCATCGAGCGGTCCGGGGTGGCGAAGTCGAAGACACCGAGGTCGGACACCACGCGCGGGATGCGATGGAAGCGGGCGGTGGCCGGATGCCGGGCCGCCCGGTCGTACCCCACCCCGCACACCATGTCGACCCCGTCGACGAACACCCTCCGTGAGTGCCGCGGTATCCAGTAACTGGTCGGATTGTTGAGCGTGTTGACCGGCGCCCCGCGCACCCCGAGCAACTGCCGCAGGGGCCTTTCCCAGTCGCCGATGCACGAGATGTTCTGGTTGCCGAAGCGGTCGATCTGGCTCGCGCCCATCATCACGTGCCGCCGACCGCTGGTGACCAGCGTCAGATGCTGTCGGTACGGCAGCCAGCCCTCCACCGTCCCGTCGACACCCACGAGCATCGCCTCGCCGTCGGTGAGCAGCAGGTCCGGCGAGAAGGTCCGCCTGGCGAGCCGTGCCCCGACGGACGGCACCGGGCCCATGGGGCTTGCGAGGATCTCGCCCGCTCCGCGCCAGGCCTCGGCGCAGGCGATCACGCAGTACTCGGCGCGGGTCGCACCGCTCATGACCGCTCCTTGTGCCAGGCCCGGACGGCCGACTGATACGCGTGTTCGTCCCCGGCCAGAAACCGCTCGGCGAACAAGGGCCACTCCGTGGTCGCGTAGTGCTTCTGGAAGGCCTCGTCCCGGTCGTGGTCGGGCGCGCAGGACGTGAAGTGCGCGCCGTTCGGAGCCTCGACCACGCCGGTCACGGTCTGCCGCTTGATGAGGAGGGTCTGCGGCGCGGCCTCCTTCGTCAGCTCCGCCGTGTCCACGATCCGCTCGCACGAGACGTACGCCGTGTCGGCCGCTTCGCAGAACAGATCGTCGAAGTACGGGTCCGGGCCCAGGTACTGGCCGTTGCCCAGCCGGTCGGCGCGGTTGACGTGGACCAGGGCGGCGTCCATCCGCAGCGCGGGCATGGCGACGAACTCCTCGCGGAGGCCCGGCCCGCCCCCGCCCGTGCCACTGGCCCCCGGGGACCCTGTCCCCTCCGGACCGGCGAACGGCCATCCCTCCCCGTACGGCGAAGTGACCGTCCGCAGGCCGGGGTTGACCCGCATCACGTCAGAGCCGAGGCCCGCCCGCACCGGCAGGAACGGCAGCCGGTTCGCCGCCGCGTGCAGCCCCCACATGAACATCGCCTCGTCGACCTCCGCCAACTCGAAGGCACCGCTCTCGCGCGCCGCTCGATAGTGCGGTTCGAGCGGGATCGAGTCGAGGGTGGCGAACGCGGAGACGAGTCTGCGGATCCGCCCGGCGGCCGCGAGCATGCCGACATCCGGGCCGCCGTACGAGACGACCGTGAGATCCGTGATCCCGGAGCGCAGCAGCGCCCGCACCAGGGCCATCGGCTTGCGGCGCGAGCCCCAGCCGCCGATGCCCAGGGTCATGCCGCTCTCCAGCCGGGAGACCACCTCATCGGCGGTCATCGTCTTGTCGCTCACCTACGCACCCTCCTTCCCGAAGGTGTCCCGGACGCGGCCGGCCACGCCGCTGAGATTTGCCTCGAAGGTGAAGCCCTGCTCGAAGCGGTAGCTGCGGCGCACGTCGACCGGGTCGATGCCGTTGATGGCGGCCTTGGCGAGCCGGAGCAGCTCGCCGTCCTTGGCCGCGATCTCCCGAGCCAGTTCCAGGGCGGCCGCACGCAGCCGGTCACGCGGCACGACCCGCCACACCGAGCCGTGCGCGTGCAATTCGGCGGCCGTCGCCGTCCGCGAGGTGTAGTACAGGGCCCGCATCAGATGCTGCGGAACCAGCCGGGCCAGATGCGTGGCCGCGCCCAGCGCACCCCGGTCCAGCTCGGGCAGCCCGAAGACGGCGTCCTCGCTCGCCACGATCGCGTCCGCGTTGCCCACCAGCCCTATCCCGCCGCCCAGACAGAAGCCCTGCACCGCCGCCACGACCGGCACCTCGCACTCGTACACCGCCGCGAATGCCTCGAAGCAGCCGCGGTTGGCCCCGATCAGCGCACTGCTGCCCTCCGCCTGTATCTCCTTGATGTCCACACCCGCGTTGAAACCGCGACCCTCCGCGGCCAGCACAACACACCGGACCTCCGGGTCACGGCCCGCCGACCGCACCGCGTCGGCCAGGCCGAACCAGCCGGTCACCGGCAGCGCGTTCACCGGCGGGAAGTCGACCGTGACGACGGCGACCCCTTTTTCCGGGCACGAGGTGGAGACACCCATGGGCACATCAGCTACCTTTCCACCAAACGTTTGTTAGGTGCGATTCGAAGCTAGCAGGCATCGCATCCCGGCGGGAGGCCCTGTGGACAACTCGGACGGCCCGGCTCCGAACGGACCGGGCGGGAGTTTCGAACGGACCGCCCGGAGCCTGCGCGGCCGGACCGCCGTCGTCACCGGCGGCACCCGCGGCGTCGGGGCCGGGATCGCCCGGGCGTTCGTCGCGGCCGGTGCCGATGTCGTGGTGTGCGCCCGACGACCGCCCGAAGTCCCCCTGGAAGGAGCCGAGTTCGCCCCGCTCGATGTGTGCGACCCGCCCGCCGTACGGGACTTCTTCGGCGCGCTGCCCCGCGTCGACGTACTGGTCAACAACGCGGGCGGCGCCCCCTACCGGCCCCTCGCCGACGCCGGGCCCGAACGTCACGCCCGGGTCGTCGAACTCAATCTCGTCGCACCGCTGACCGTCTCCCTCGCCGCGTACGACCACCTCAGACACGCCCGGGGAGCGGTCGTGATGATCGGCAGCGTGAGCGGCAGCCGCCCCTCTCCGGGCACCGCCGCCTACGGGGCGGCCAAGGCAGGACTGGAGAGCCTTGCCCGGTCCATGGCCGTCGAGTGGGCGCCCGAGGTGCGGGTCAACACGCTCGTCGTCGGGATGGTCCGCACCGAGCTGTCTCATATCCACTACGGAGGAGAGGACGGCATCGCGGCCGTCTCCCGCACCGTTCCGCTGGGACGGCTCGCCGAGCCGTCCGACATCGGGGAGGCCGCCGTCTTCCTCGCCTCGGACGCCGCCGCGTACATCACCGGGGCGAGTCTGCTCGTCCACGGGGGAGGGGAAAGGCCGGCATTCCTCGACGCGGCGACCGCCAACAAGGGCTCGTGAGCCACCCCTGTAGGGGCTGTAGGGGCTGCAAGGACAGCAAATCGACAAGTCGATCCAGCAATACGAACGGCCGACGGACAAACGGACAAGGGGACATGAAGTGACAGGTATCGCCGACGGTCGGGTGGTCGTCGTCACCGGCGCGGGCCGTGGACTCGGCCGCGCCCACGCCCTCGCGTTCGCCGCGGAGGGCGCGAAGGTCGTCGTCAACGACCTCGGGGTCGGCCTCGACGGCACGCCCGGCGCCGACAGCCCGGCCGGGCGGGTCGTCGAGGAGATCCGCGCGGCGGGCGGGGAGGCGGTCGCGCACGGCGGCGACATCGCGACGAGCGCCGGGGCCGCATCGCTGGTGGCGACCGCCCTGGAGACGTACGGGCGGCTCGACACCCTGGTCAACAACGCCGGGTTTCTGCGTGACCGGATGCTGGTCAACCTCGACGAGGACGACTGGGACGCCGTCGTACGCGTGCACCTCAAGGGGCACTTCCTGCCGCTGAAGCACGCGGCGGCGCACTGGCGGGCGGAGGCGAAAGCGGGACGCACGCCGCGGGCCCGTATCGTCAACACCAGCAGCGGGGCAGGTCTGCTGGGGTCCGTGGGGCAGGGCAACTACAGCGCGGCGAAGGCGGGAATCGTGGCTCTGACGCTGGTCGCGGCGGCGGAACTCGCGCGATACGGCGTTCAGGCCAACGCGATCGCGCCCGCCGCACGCACCCGGATGACCGAGCGTACGTTCGCCGGGACGATGGCGGTGCCCGCATCCGGCTTCGACGCCATGGCCCCCGAGAACGTCTCGCCGTTGGTCGTCTGGCTCGGCTCCACGGCGAGCGCCGGAGTCAGCGGACGGGTCTTCGAGGCGGAGGGCGGACGGATCAGCGTCATGGAGGGCTGGCGGCAGGGCCCGACCGCCGACAAGGGGGCGCGCTGGTCTCCGGCCGAGGCGGGTGAGGCGGCGTGGAAACTGCTGGCGGAGACGGCGGTTCCGGGGGAGGTGTACGGGGCGCAGTAGCCCTTCGGTGGCACGCCCCGCCGGGGCGTGGCAGCTGGTTGCGAGGCTGGTGAGATCCCGGACGTGGTGCCCGCGAGATCACCCGGGCACGGCGGACAGCACGACGTTCACCAGCGGCACCACCAGGAAGCCCCGTCCTGTGAAGTGATTGCGCTGCAGGTCATGGAGTCGGCCGGGCTGCGCGGCTCCGAATCGCTCCCCGTGCACGTCCGCCTCACCCCCGCGCCGCGCCGGGGCGGGCCTCCAGCAGGCCCGCTATCACGCCGTGTCCGGTCTGCTGGTCGTTCGCCGCCGCCGGCCGGCCGTCGCGCAGGAGAGCGACCTCGACCGTCACCGTGCCGGGCTCCTCCTCGAAGCGGCGCGTGACGTACTCGTGCCCCGGGCCGTACGTCGCCTCCAGACCCGCCCGGAGTTCCGCCGCAATGTCCCGCGCCAGCCAGCGCCGGGCCTCGGCGAGGGCCTCCTGTCGCGCTCGCGCGCCGTGCTCCAGCAGCGCCCGTACGCAGCCGGGCGAGCCGCGGCGGGCGGCCGCCACCAGCGGGGGCTCGCCCGTGGGACCGGGCAGATCCGGGTCCGCGCCCGCCGCCAGCAGCGCCCGTACGACGTCGGCGTGCCCTCGTTGCACCGCCCAGGTCAGCGCCCGGAATCCGTACTCCTCCACCAGATCCGGCGTCGCCCCGGCCGCGAGCAGCGCCCGTACGACCTCGGTGTGGCCTCCGCAGGCGGCCCCGCACAGGGGTGCGTCGGCGCCCGCGCTGAGGCGGTCGGGGTCGGCGCCGGTCGCCAGCAGCAGCCGTACGGTGCCCGGCGCGTCGCTCACCGCCGCCAGATACAGGGCCGTCTGACCCTCCGCGTCCACCGACTCGGGGCTCGCGCCCGCGCGCAGCAGTCGTACGACCGCGTCCTCGTCCCCTTCGTACACCGCCGTGAACAGTCCCGGCGGCTCGTGCGTGTTCATGCTTCGACCCTCGCTCGCCGAGGGTTCGGGGTGCAAAGACATATGAGGTGTTCTGTGCCACCTCTGTGCTGCCTCTCAGGTCACGCCAAGCGACGGCGGCACCTCATGTGTCGCACTCCAGTACGGTCCGGCACAGCCCGCAGCGTGCCCGTACCCGCCCCCGCACGGGCACCCTGATCCGCTGCTGGCAGGTCGGGCACGGGAAGGAGACGCGCAGCGGGCCGCGGCCGGCCGGGGTGAAGGAGTACGGGACGCCCGGATGCGGGCCGGGGGAGGCGTGGTCCTGGGCGTAGCGGCGGTCCTTGGCGTAGCGGCGGCGGCCCGCCCAGCCGGCCGCCGTCAGGGGTGGCTGCTGCTCGTCGTGGCGCGCCTGCGCCATGCCCTTCGTGTACGCCGTGTACGCCTGCGGGCTGGTGAACCAGATCGCCGGGTCCTCGCCGAACAGCAGTGCCCGCTTGGCGAGGACGTAGCCGAACTCCTCCGGGGTGAGATAGCCGAGCTTCTGCGACGACGCCCCGTCCTCGCGGTAGGCGTCCAGGAGCAGCCAGCCCGCGCCCAGGTACGTCGTCGCCGTGTCGGTGAGGATCTCGTTGTCGCGTGTGCTGGGGAAAGCCAGGTCGAGGCGGTGCAGATAGACGTGCATCACCTCGTGCGCGAGGGCCGCGCCGATGTCCCGGCGGTGGGTGCGGAAGCGGTCGTTCAGCTCGATGAAGTACTCGGGGCCCGCGGTGAGTTCGACGTTCGCTGCGTGGGTCATCTCGCGGAAGCTGACGATCATCCGGGCGTCGGGCAGCCGGTAGTGCCGTACCAGCTCGCGCGCCACGCGCTGCGCCCCCAGATGCAGGTCGTCCTGGTCGGAGAACGCCACATCGGCGGGGAGCACGCTGGTCGCGAAGGTGTGGATGGTGTCGTAGGAGAGCCTTTTGTACAGCGCGGTGATGGCCGCCCGCACCGTGTCCAGGTGCGGATAGCCGTGCTCGACCGGTCCGTCGTTCGCCACGTCCGCACCCCCAAAGACGCCAGCACTGAATCCACTGTATGCGCGCTTCCTCCCCCCGGCGGAGCGTGCGCGGGTGCGAGGATCTCGCGTCGCACGGCCCTCTGGCCGGAAATCGGTTCTTGTCGCCCCCGCCGTCCGTCCAAATAATTCGTAAAGACTTGGCGGGAGCATGACATGAACTTCTCGCGTGCTTCCGCCATGCGGTCAACCCCCCACGGAAGGAAGCACGTTGAAGCTTCTGAAGAAGACCATCGGTCTCAAAAGAGCCGTCGCGGCCGTCGCCGTCGCCCTCGCCGCCCTCTCGCTCCAGCCGCTGTCCGCGCAGGCGGCTCCCCAGCCCGTCGTCGGCGGGACGCGTGCCGCGCAGGGCGAGTTCCCGTTCATGGTGCGGCTCTCCATGGGCTGCGGCGGAGCCCTGTATGCCAAGAACATCGTCCTGACCGCCGCGCACTGCGTCAGCGGATCCGGCACCAACACCTCCATCACCGCCACCGCCGGCGTCGTCGACCTGCAAAGCAGCAGCGCGATCAAGGTGAAGTCGACCAAGGTGCTGCAGGCCCCCGGCTACAACGGCAAGGGCAGGGACTGGGCGCTGATCAAACTCGCCCGGCCCATCGACCTCCCCACCCTGAAGATCGCCACCACCACCGCGTACAACAACGGGAACTTCACCATCGCCGGCTGGGGCGCGGCCCGCGAGGGCGGCGGCCAGCAGCGCTACCTGCTCAAGGCCACCGTCCCCTTCGTCGACGACGCGACCTGTCAGCAGGCTTACGGCAGCGACCTGGTGCCCGGCGAGGAGATCTGCGCCGGATTCCCGCAGGGTGGCGTCGACACCTGTCAGGGCGACTCCGGCGGGCCCATGTTCCGCAAGGACAACACCGGCGCGTACCTCCAGGTCGGCATCGTCAGCTGGGGCCAGGGCTGCGCACGCGCCGGCTACCCCGGCGTCTACACCGAGGTCTCCACCTTCGCGGCCGACATAGCCAGGGCCGCATCCGGCCTCTGACCCGACCCGCACAGGCGTACCCCCCCCATGGGTACGAGAGCGCCCGCGGTCCGCCCCGGCCGCGGGCGCTCTCCCGCACGCCCCTTGCCCCCGTGCCGCGCGTGGTCGCGGGCCACAAACCCCCGGAGGACGATCCGCACTCCGGACAGGGACGATCGCGTACGCGCACGCCCTCTAGGCTGGTCGCCCATGACCACCCGCCACACCGCCACCGGAGACGTCGACCCGGCCGTCCGCGCCGAACTGGCCCGGCTGCGCGAGAGCATCGACAACATCGACGCAGCCGTCGTCCACATGCTCGCCGAACGCTTCAAGTGCACCCAGCAGGTCGGCCATCTCAAGGCCGCACACCAGCTGCCGCCCGCCGACCCGGCCCGCGAGGCCGCCCAGATCGCCCGGCTGCGCCGACTCGCCGAGAACGCCAGACTCGACCCCGCGTTCGCGGAAAAACTGCTCAATTTCATCATCGCCGAGGTCATCCGCCACCACGAGCGCATCGCCGACGGCGCCACGGCCGCCATCGACGCTCCGGGGGAGTGACAACCCGCGGCCGGCCGGGCATCCTGCGCTGAACGCTCCGTACGGACCGGCCGGGCGCACGGCGCCCAGCCGACCGGGTGACTCCACGTCAGATCAAAGGAAAGTGCGGTAAGACGGTCCGGGCACCATCTGGTTGTCCAAGCGAGGGGACGTCGGGCCATGCCGTCTGATGCCAGGATTCTCATCGTCGACGACCATGAGGACACACTCTTCGCACTGGAGAGCGCCCTGGCCCCGCTGGGCTACCGGCTGACCCGCGCCACCAGCGGCGACGACGCCCTCAAGGAGGTCCTGCGCGGCCAGGTCGGCCTCCTGCTCCTCGACGTGCGCATGCCCGGCGTCAGCGGACTCGACGTCGTGCGCTACATGCGGCGCGTGGAACAGACCCAGCACATCCCGATCATCCTGCTCACCGGCTTCGGCTCCGACGCCGCACTTGCCTCCGCCGCCTTCGGACTCGGCGTCGCCGACCTCGTGATGAAACCCGTCGACCCCTGGACCCTGCGCACCAAAGTCCGCTACCTCTACGACGCCCACCGGCGCTTTCAGGCCCTGGAACAGGAAGTCCGCGCCCTGCGCGCCAGGATCCAGGAGCCCACCGCACCCCCGGCCCGCGCCCTGCCGCATCCGGACGCCCGCGTACCGGGCCGGCGCAATGAACCCACCGGCGAACCGTCCCGCGAACGCACCTCCGCACGGTGCGACAGACGGACATAGGCCGTGTAACGGACCGCCCCTGTGCGCTGTCAGCGGCATCAGGCAGCATGTCCTTCATGTCCGTACTGACGCGCAACGAAGCGCAGACCCGTGCCCGGCTCCTCGACGTCCACCGCTACGAGATCGCCCTCGATCTGACCCGCGGCGACGAGACCTTCGACTCCCGTACCGTCATCCGCTTCACGGTGCGCGGGGACCAAGCCGTCGCGGACACCTTCGTCGAGCTCAAGCCCGCCGAGCTGCGCTCCGCCACCCTGGACGGACAGCCCCTCGACCCCAAGACCCTCACCGAGAACCGGCTGCCGCTGAAGGACCTCACCGCGGGCGAGCACGAACTGCGCATCGACGCCGCCATGCGCTACTCGCGCACCGGCGAGGGCATGCACCGCTTCACCGACCCCACCGACGGCGAGACCTACGTCTACACCCAGCTGTTCATGGACGACGTCCAGCGCGTCTTCGCTGCCTTCGACCAGCCCGACCTCAAGGCCGTCTTCGACCTCACCGTCAAGGCGCCCGAGGGCTGGAGCGTCCTCGCCAACGGCATCACCACCCACCAGAGCGACGGCACCTGGCAGGCCGCCACCACCCCCCTCATCTCCACCTACCTGGTCGCCGTCGCCGCCGGCCCCTGGCACTCCGTGCGCACCGAACACCGCGGACTGCCCTTCGGCATCCACTGCCGCCGCTCCCTCGCACCCCACCTCGACACCGACGCGGACGAACTCTTCGAGATCACCCGCCAGTGCTACGACCGCTACCACGAGAAGTTCGAGGAGCCCTACCCCTTCGACTCCTACGACCAGGCGTTCGTCCCCGAATTCAACGCCGGAGCCATGGAGAACCCCGGACTCGTCACCTTCCGCGACGAATTCGTCTACCGCTCCGCCGTCACCGACACCCAGCGCCAGACCCGCGCCATGGTCATCGCCCACGAGATGGCCCACATGTGGTTCGGCGACCTCGTCACCCTGCGCTGGTGGGACGACATCTGGCTGAACGAGTCCTTCGCCGAGTACATGGGCTACCAGACCCTCACCGAAGCCACCCGCTTCACCGACACCTGGACCGACTTCGGCGTCGCCCGCAAGGCCTGGGGATACGACGCGGACCAGCGCCCCTCCACCCACCCCGTGGCCCCCGAAGCCGTCGACGACACCGCCTCCGCACTCCTCAACTTCGACGGCATCTCCTACGCCAAGGGCGCCTCCGCGCTCCGGCAGCTGGTGGCCTGGCTCGGCGACAAGGACTTCCTCGCCGGCATCAACACCCACTTCGCCCGCCACCGCTTCGGCAACGCGGCCCTCGCCGACTTCATCGACTCCCTCGCGAGCGCCACCGACCGCGACGTGCACGCCTGGGCCGACTCCTGGCTGCGCACCACCGGCGTCGACACCCTCACCGCGCACCTCACCCAGGCCGACGACGGCACCTACGCCCTCACCGTCGGCCGCGACGGCAGCCGCCCCCACCGCATCACCGTCGGCCTCTACGACCAGGACCTCGGCGACGACGGCGGCCTCACCCTGCGCGATCGCCTCGACCTCGACGTCCCGCAGACCGCACCACTGCCCCTCGGCAAACGCCCCTCCCTGCTCCTGCTCAACGACGGCGACCTCACCTACGCCAAGGTCCGGTTCGACCCCGAGTCCTTCAAGACCGTCCGCGGGGCCCTGTCCGGCCTGCCCGACCCCCTCACCCGCGCCGTCGTGTGGAACGCCCTGCGCGACGCCGTACGCGACGGCCACCTCCCCGCCACCGCCTACCTGGAAGCCGCCCGCACCCACCTCCCGCACGAGACCGACCTGGCCCTCGTCGAAGGCGTCCTCGCCTTCGCCTCCGCCCACGTCGCCGACCGCTACCTGCGGGCCGCCGACCGGCCCGCCGCGCTCACCACCCTCACCGCCCTGTGCCGCGACCTCATCCGCCGCACCGAGGACGGCTCCCACTCCGGGCTGCGCCTGATCGCCGTACGCCACTTCATCGACGCCGCAGCCCACCCCGACACCATCGCCGCCTGGCTCGCCGACGGCACCGTGCCCGGCGGACCCGAACTCGACCCCGAACTGCGCTGGCGCATCCTCGGCCGTCTCGCCGTCCTCGGCGCCGTCGACGAGCCCACCATCGCCGGGGAACTCGAACGCGACCCCAGCGCCACCGGCCAGGAAGGAGCCGCCCGCTGCCGCGCCGCCCTGCCCGACCCCGACGCCAAGCGGCGCGCCTGGGAGGCGATGTTCACCACCGACGACCTCTCCAACTACCTGTTCACCGCCACCGCACAGGGCTTCTGGCAACCCGAACAGGCCGAACTGGTCGAGGAGTACGTCGACCGCTACTGGACCGACGCACCCCCCGTCGCCGCCCGCCGCGGCCCCGCCATCGCAGCCGCCGCCGGCCGCTGGGCCTTCCCCCGCTACTCCGTCCGGGCGGACACCCTCCAGCGGGGCGAACAGTGCCTGCGCGAGGCGGACCTCACCCCCGCCCTGCACCGCAGGCTCGTCGACGAACTCGACGACCTGGCACGGGCGCTGCGCATCCAGGAGGCGTAACAGGCATTCCGCCCCGGCCGGAGCCCCACCCTCACGGGCCACGGGGGCACCGGCCGGCCGCGCATATGCCACCCCCAGCACTTCCTCCCCACGGCAATACCCCCATTCGGGTCGGATCGTTGTCCTCTTCGGGCAGGCCGGACCACCTCGCATGCAGGCTTGATTCCCCCGCCGCGCGCCTGGAGGACGTCCCATGAGCTTGCCGCCCCTCGCATCGGGGCCCGACGGCCCCGGTACGCTACGGCCGTTGCTCGAAACCGTCCTCGGTGCCCTGGCCGAGGGCGCGCGTGCACGCGGTGGCCCGCTGCCCGCGGGCGGGCCCGAAGCAGTGACCGCCCAGGTGCGCGATGCCGTCGGCGACGTACTGCCGCAGCAGGGCGACCCCGACGCCCTACGCGCCCTCGTCCACGCCTTCGCCGAGGGCGCCGCCGACCCCGCCGACCCCCTGTGCGCCGCCCACCTGCACTGCCCGCCCCTCGCCCTCGCCACCGCCGCCGACCTCGCCGCCAGCGTCCTCAACCCCTCCCTCGACTCCTGGGACCAGGCCCCGGCCGCCTCCGCCCTGGAAACGCTGGTGACACGGGCCCTCGCCGAAGAAGCCGGAGCGGCCGACTCGCTCGTCACCACCGGCGGCACCGAGTCCAACCAGCTCGCCCTCCTCCTCGCCCGCGAAGCCCACGGCAGCATCCAGCTCGTCTGCGGCACGAACGCCCACCACTCCCTCCCGCGCGCAGCCTGGCTCCTCGGCCTGCCCGAACCCGTCGCCGTCCCCGCCCCCCACGGCACCCTCGACCCCACCGCCCTCGACGAAGCCCTCACCGGCGCCCGGCGGCAGAACCACAGGCCCGGCGCCCTGCTCGTCGCCGCCACCGCCGGCACCACCGACGCCGGCCTCATCGACCCCCTGCCCGAGATCGCCGACCTGTGCGCCGCCCACGGCGCCCGCCTCCACATCGACGCCGCCTACGGAGGCGGACTCCTCTTCAGCGACCGCCACCGCCCCAGGCTCACCGGCCTCGACCGCGCCCACACGGTCACCCTCGACCTGCACAAACTCGGCTGGCAGCCCATCGCAGCCGGCCTCCTCACCGTCCGCGACCCCCACGACCTCGACGCCCTCCAGCACCAGGCCGACTACCTCAACGCCGACGACGACACCGAAGCCGGTCTCCCCGACCTCCTCGGACGCTCCCTGCGCACCACCCGGCGCCCCGACATGCTCAAGATCGCCGTCACCCTCAAGACCCTCGGCCGCACCGGACTCGGCACCCTCGTCGACCACGTCTGCGCCCGCGCACACGAGTTCGCCGACCTCGTCCGCGCACACCCCGCCTTCGAGCTCCACGCCCCGCCCACGATCAGCACGGTCCTCTTCCGGCCCGCCGAAGCGTCCGACGACACCGTCGCCGCCCTCCGCCGCACCCTCCTGAACGACGGCCGCACCGTCCTCGGCCGAGCCCGGCTCGACGGCCGCCTCTGGCTCAAGGCCACCCTCCTCAACCCCCACACCCGGCCCGCCGACCTGGCCGCACTCCTGAACCTGGTGGAAGGAAGCACCCCCCGATGACCAACCTCCCGCACCACGAAACCGAAGCGCACCGCGACCTGGTCGGCATCGGCATCGGCCCGTTCAACCTCTCCCTCGCCGCCCTCGCCCACCCCCTCGCCGAACTCGACACCGCCTTCTACGAACAACGCCCCGGCTTCGACTGGCACCCCGGCCTCCTCATCGACGGCACCACCCTCCAAGTCCCCTTCCTCGCCGACCTGGTGACCCTCGCCGACCCCACCAACGCCTGGTCCTTCCTCAACTACCTCAAGACCTGCGACCGCCTCTTCCCCTTCTACTTCGCCGAACGCTTCCACCTCCAGCGCGCCGAATACGACGCCTACTGCCGCTGGGTCGCCGAGGGCCTCCCCGGACTCCACTTCGGCCACCAGGTCGACGCCGTCCGCTGGAACTCCGAGCGCGACGTCTTCGAAGTCGACTTCACCCGCCTCGGCACCGACGACGGGACCGAAACCCTCGGCCGCACATACACACGCAACATCGTCCTCGGCGTCGGCACCGAACCACACGTGCCCGAACCACTGCGACCCCTCGCCGACGCCGCCGGCGTGCCCGTCATCCACGCCGCCGACTACCTCCAGCACCGCGAGGAGTTCCTCGCCGTCGGCCACATCACCGTCATCGGCGCCGGCCAATCGGGCGCCGAGGTCTTCCTCGACCTCCTACGCCACCGCCCCGTCGGCCGGGAGAAGATCCACTGGATCGCCCGCACCGAGGCCTTCGCCCCCATGGAGTACTCCAAGCTCGGCCTGGAACACTTCACCCCCGACTACACCCACTACTTCCACGCCCTCGCCGAACCCGTACGAGACCGCCTCGTCGCCGCCCAATGGCAGCTCCACAAAGGCATCGACGCCGGCACCATCGCCGCCATCCACGACGAGCTCTACCGCCGCACCCTCCACGGCGACTGGCCCGACGTCGTCCTCACCCCCGGCGTCCACGTCCGCACCGCCGGACGCATCGCCACCACCAGGATCGAACTCCACCTCGAACACGAGCAGCAGGACACCCGCACCCGGCTCACCACCGACGCCGTCGTCCTCGCCACCGGCTACCGCGAACGTCCCCTGGGCCGCATCCTGGCCGGACTCGCCCCCTACCTGCGCCGCGACAGCCACGACCGCCCCCGCATCGACGACCAGTTCCGCATGGTCCTCGACCCCGCAGTCACCGGAAGCGTCTACGTCCAGAACGCCGAACTCCACACCCACGGCGTCGGCACCCCCGACCTCGGACTCGCCGCCTGGCGCAGCGCCACCATCCTCAACTCCCTCACCGGCAAAGAGCCCTACCCCCTGCCCCGGCGAACGGCCTACACCACCTTCGGACTCCAGCCACCGGACCGGATCCCGCCGGCCCGGCAGCACCGGACCATCACCCCGCTGGTCGACGGACGGTAAGAAGACCGGAAGGAGAGGAAGAATCCGGGTGGCAGTCCGGTTGGGCTCCCCATGACCACAACATGGATCGCCGCCCACCGCTCCGCCGTCATCAGCCCGTACGAGAGCTTCCAGCTCTTCGAACCCCGCGGTTTCACCGACCGGACCATACGACAGCCGCTACGCCTGGCCGGGGGAGGTGAAGCACTGCGGGTGAGGCTCAGCAACAAGTACGGCAAGGAGCCCCTGGAGATCGGCGCCGCCCATGTCGCCGCCCGCACCCGCGGAAGCGGGATCGACCCCGCCACCCGCACCCCGCTGTTCTTCTCGGGCTCCCCGGCAGCCACGATCCCCGTCGGCGAAGAACTCGTCAGCGACCCGGTCGAACGGCCCGTGAGCGCGGGAGAGGAACTCGCGCTCACCCTCTACCTGCCCGGCGACACAGGACTGACCACCTACTCCGCCGTACCGTACGACATCGGACATGCCGTCCCCGGCAACCAGCTCGACGCCGAAACCTTCCAGGAGGCCGAGGAGCTGACCGGCGGCCACTTCCTCACGGGCGTCGACGTACTGGCCCCCGACGACACCCGCATCGCCGTCGCCTTCGGCGACTCCTGGATCGAGGGCACCGCCACCACCCCCGGCACCGACAACAGCTTCCCCGCACAGCTCAGCCGCCGCCTCACCCACGGCTGGATCGTCAACCAAGGCATCTCCGGCAACCGCCTGCTCACCGACGAGATCGGCGAGCGCCTCCTCGCCCGTGTCGAACGCGACGTCCTCGCAGTGCCCGGCGTCAGCCACGTCCTGATCCACATCGGGCTCAACGACCTCGGCATGCCCGGATTCCGCGCCCACCCCGAGCCCGCCGAAGGAGCCACCGCCGAAGACCTCATCGCAGGGCTCACCGCACTCGCCGACCGCCTGCACACCGCCGGACTCACCGTCATCGGCTCCACCATCGGCCCGTACCGGGGCACGGTGTACGAGGGCTATGACGCCGAGACCGGGCAGGCCGTACGCCGCGAGGTCAACGCATGGCTCCTCGGCGACGAACACCCCTTCGACGGCATCGCCGACGTCGCCGCCGCCGTCGCGGACCCCGCCGAACCCGAACGGATCCGCGACGACTTCAACTCCGGTGACGGCCTCCACGTCAACGACGCCGGCGCGAAAGCCATCGCCGACGCCATCGACACGTCCCTACTGAAACTGTGACCAGAACACCGGACCCCTGGAAGACAGACGTACCGTTCCGCATGAGCTTCCAGTCCACCGACGCGAAGTCCCTCGGATCCAGAACCCCCTTCGCGGTCACCCACTCCGCGATCCGGGTCCGGATCTCCGCCGACTCCGACCACAGCTCCTTGGCCGACGCCACGAACGCGAACGCCCCGCCACCACTGGCACGGTAATTGTTCACCGCGAACACGAACTGCTGCGCGTCATCCAGCGCGGCACCGTTGCAGGTCAGGTCCTTGATGCGCGAACCCGCCGCCTGAGCGATGTCGATCTCATACCGCAGCCCCGACACATAGTCGCAGTTGTAGTCCGGGCGGCCGTTCGCGTCCAAGTGCCGCCCGGCAGGCCATCGGTGACAGAGTGGGACGTATGACTTCCAGCCCAGCGGACCCCCCAGCGGCCCCCGTTCCCTACGGCACCCCCGACGCCCCCCGCATCGCCGTCCGCGGAGAGGCCCACCTCGAAGTCGACCCCGAAATCGCCCGCATCGGCATCACCGTCAGAGCCCGCGGCGCCGACCGCCGCACCACCCTCGACGACCTCGCCCGACGCAACGCCACCGCCCTCGACCTCATCAAAACCTACGGACAAGCCGTCGAACGACTGGAGACCGGAACCCTCTCCATCAGCCCTGAACTGACCCGCCACGGCCACGGCGAACGCGTCCAGGCCTACCACGGCCACGTCCACATCAGCGCCGAACTCTCCGACTTCACCGCACTGGGCGAACTCACCACCCGCCTCGCCGACCTCGAACTCACCAGCGTCCACGGCCCCTGGTGGAACCTCCGCCCCGACTCACCCGCCCACCGCACAGCCCGCCGCCAGGCCGTCCACGAGGCGGTACAGCGCGCCCGCGAATACGCCGACGCCCTCGGCACCACCCTCACGGCCCTCGTCGAACTCGCCGACATCGGCGCCGAGAGCGCAGAACGGCACGCCTACGGAGCCCGCTTCGCGGCCCGATCCTCCCTGGAGGGCACGGCAGGCGGGGACGAAGCCGCCCGCATCGACCTCGAACCCCAACGGCAACACGTCTACGCCCAGATCAACGCACGATTCACCATGGCGCCGCCGCGGCTTTAGTCATCTGTAGTCGTCTGTAATCATGACGATGCGAGGCGTGTTCCAAAAGAATGGGCAAATTCCATCCGGGATGCTCATCGGAGCGCGCCACCGCACAATTCAACACTCGTAAATAACGCTTCACTTAAAGGTTGTTGAGTAGTCACGCCGTCCCAATTCTCTACCCGCCGGTAAGGCCTACGCTCGAAACATGCGCCGAGCAAAGATCGTCTGCACATTGGGCCCCGCCACCGACTCGTACGACCAGATCAAAGCCCTGGTCGAAGCCGGAATGGACGTCGCCCGCTTCAACCTCAGCCACGGCACCTACGCCGAACACGAGGAGCGCTACCGCCGCGTACGAAAGGCCTCCGACGAAACGGGCCGCAGCGTCGGAATCCTCGCCGACCTTCAAGGACCGAAGATCCGGCTCGGCCGCTTCACCGAAGGCCCCGTACTCCTTGAACGCGGAGACACCTTCACCATCACTGTCGAGGACGGCGCCGAAGGAGACCGCCACACCTGCGGAACGACCTACGCGGGCCTGGCCGCCGACGTGACCCGCGGTGAACGCATCCTCGTCGACGACGGAAAGGTCTGCCTGGAAGTCACCTCCGTCGACGGCCCCCGCGTGCACACCGTCGTCGTCGAAGGCGGCATGATCTCCGACCACAAAGGCCTCAACCTTCCCGGCGTCGCCGTCTCCGTCCCCGCCCTCTCCAAGAAGGACGAGGACGACCTCCGCTGGGCCCTGCGCACCGGCTTCGACGTCATCGCCCTCTCCTTCGTCCGCAGCGGCAAGGACATCAAGGACGTCCACCGCATCATGGACGAGGAGAACCGCCGCCTCCCCGTGATCGCCAAGGTGGAGAAACCGCAGGCCGTCGACAACATCGACGAGATCGTCGCGGCATTCGACGGCATCATGGTCGCCCGCGGCGACCTGGGCGTCGAAATGCCCCTGGAACAGGTCCCGATCGTCCAGAAGCGCGCGATCAAACTCGCCAAGCGCAACGCCAAGCCCGTCATCGTCGCCACCCAGATGCTCGACTCGATGATCGACAACTCACGCCCCACGAGGGCAGAGGCCTCGGACGTGGCCAACGCGGTCATCGACGGCACGGACGCCGTGATGCTCTCCGGCGAGACCAGCGTCGGAAAGTACGCCGTCGAGACGGTCAAGACGATGGCCCGCATCGTCGAGGCGGCGGAGGAGGACATCCTCGCCAAGGGCCTCCCGCCCCTGACCGAGAGCAACAAGCCACGCACCCAGGGCGGCGCGGTCGCCCGCGCGGCGGCGGAGATCGGCGACTTCCTCGGCGCCAAGTTCCTGGTCGCCTTCACCCAGTCCGGAGACACCGTCCGCCGCTTGTCCCGCTACCGCTCCCCGATCCCCCTGCTGGCCTTCACCCCCGTGCCGGCCACGCGCTCGCAGCTGAACCTGACGTGGGGCGTGGAGACGTTCCTGGGCCCGCACGTCGACTCCACGGACGCGATGGTCGACCAGGTGGACGAGCTGCTGCTGAAGTACGGCCGCTGCGAGAAGGGCGACATCGTGGTGATCACGGCGGGTTCGCCGCCCGGGGTTTCGGGCTCGACGAACCTGGTGCGGGTGCACCACATCGGGGAGGACGACAGTCCCAAGTAGGCCGGGTGAGTGATGAAGGGCCCCTTCGGAGGGGCCCTTTTTGTTGGTGCGATGCGGTCAGTATTTGGGGCCTACGTGGGTGTCGAGGAGGGCGACGGAGGCTTTGCGGGCGATGGAGACATTGCGAGGGTTCGCCAGTTTCCATTCGACGCCGACGTGGTCGAGTGCGTCCGTGAAGAGCTGGACGATGTCCCTGGACAGGTTCGTGAAGAAGTACCGCGGATACTCGTAGCGCTTGCGCTCACCGCCGATGAGCCGGGTCGTCCAGTTGGTGATGCGACAGCCGTCGGAGTGGATGAGTCCGCGAATGAATTCCCAGGGGTGGGCATCCACGATGGCTTGCTGCCAGGGTTCGAGGGCGATCAGGCGCTCGTGCTTCTTGCCGGGGCCGTGCTGTGGGAACAGGCACGGCCAGTGCTTGCTGTAGCAGGTGACGTACTGACAGCCCTTCCGCTGGACACGGAAAACCTTGTTGGCGGGGCGCACCGCCTGCATTGCTTCGGCGCATGCGTCGATAAGACCGGGCCAGGCGTCGGCGCAGGCTATGCGGAGGAAGTAGACGCGCCTCCGGAGGAGGCTTACGCAGCCGTCTCCAAGGTAAAGGCCCAGCAAGTAGGCGTAGGAGGCGGGCTCGTCGGGTGCGCCGGGACTCTCCCTGCACCGGGGGCACGGAGTTGAGCGGTTCCGGTCGAGAGGTTCGAGGCGTGTCTGCCAGGAGCGGATCGCCGCGCGAGAGATGCCGGTCTCCTTGCTTACCGAATTCAGGCTGCGCCCCTGAGCGACGAGAGCCAGAGCTCGCTTGCGTGTGCCCATGTCGTACATGTGGACACTCTGCGCGACTGATCGTGACTGAGTGCAGCAAAATGCGGATGTTCACGAGAACGTGAACATCCGCTTCTGGTCGCTGACCTTGGAATCTGAGGAAAAGTGCCCCGGGTCGGACTCGAACCGACACTGTATGGGTTTTGAATCCATTGCCTGCTGCCAATTGGGCTACCGGGGCCCAACGAATCGAAGGTTACCCTCGACCCGCTGCCTGACCACCTTACCGCAGCTAGGTACGCTCTTGGGAGCAGTACCCTGCCTGCCCTGGAACAAGGAGCCCGAGTGACCGCCCCCGAGTCGCCCCAGCCCGTCGCCGACGACGACAAGTCGCACGTGCCTCCGCTGACGACCCGTGTCGTCATCGCCGAGGACGAGGCTCTCATCCGGCTCGACCTCAAAGAGATGCTCGAGGAAGAGGGCTACAGCGTCGTCGGTGAGGCCGGCGACGGTGAGCAGGCCGTCGAGCTCGCCCGTGAGCACCAGCCCGACCTCGTCATCCTGGATGTGAAGATGCCGAAGCTCGACGGCATCTCGGCGGCCGAGAAGATCGCGGAGGAGCGCATCGCCCCGGTCCTGATGCTGACCGCGTTCTCGCAGCGTGACCTGGTCGAGCGGGCGCGGGACGCGGGTGCGATGGCGTACCTGGTGAAGCCGTTCAGCAAGAGCGATGTCGTTCCGGCGATCGAGATGGCGGTGTCGCGGTTCAACGAGCTGAAGACGCTGGAGAAGGAGGTCGCGGACCTCACGCTGCGGCTGGAGACCCGGAAGCTGGTCGACCGGGCGAAGTCGATTCTTCAGACGGAGTACGGGCTGACGGAGCCTGCCGCGTTCCGGTGGATCCAGAAGACGTCGATGGACCGTCGTATGTCCATGCAGCAGGTCGCGGAGGCCGTGATCCAGGACGCCGAGGAGAAGAAGGCCTCGAGGGGCTGACGTCTGCGGCGGCGTAGCGGCGTACGGGAGAGGCCCGCACCCCGTCTTCACGGGGTGCGGGCCTCTTCGTGTGCCCTGGAATGCGTGCTCAGTCCTCGCCGAGGTATGCCTTCCGTACGGACTCGTCGTGCAGCAGGTCCTGTCCGGTGCCGGAGAGGACTATGTTGCCGACCTCCATGACGTGGCCCTGGTCGGCGAGTGACAGTGCCGCCTGGGCGTTCTGTTCGACGAGCAGGATGGTGGTGCCCTCGGACTTCAGCTCGGCGATGGTGGCCATGATCTTCTGCATCATGATCGGCGAGAGGCCCATGGAGGGTTCGTCGAGCATGAGCAGTTTGGGCTGGGACATGAGGGCGCGGCCCATCGCGAGCATCTGCTGCTCGCCGCCGGAGAGGGTGCCTGCGGCCTGCTTGCGGCGCTCGCCCAGGATCGGGAAGAGGTCGTAGGCGCGCTGGATGTCCTTTTCGATGCCTTCTTTGTCCTTGCGGAGGAAGGCGCCGAGCTGGAGGTTCTCGGCGATCGTCAGGCGGGGGAAGATGTGCCGGCCCTCGGGGGAGTGGGCGAGTCCGAGGGAGACGATCTTGTGGGCGGGGACGTTGGTGAGCGGTTTTCCGTCGAAGGTGATCTTGCCGCTGGTCGGCTTGAGCAGTCCGGACAGTGTGCGCAGGGTGGTCGTCTTGCCGGCGCCGTTGGTGCCGATGAGGGTGACGACCTGGCCGGCTTCGACGCTGAAGGAGATGCCCTTGACGGCTTCGATCTTGCCGTAGGCGACCCTGAGGTCCTCGACCTCGAGCAGTGCGGTCACTGGGTTTCTCCCTTGGTGCTGCCGGTGGTGCTGTCTGCGGTCGCGTCGGCTTCGGAGGCGTCGGCTGCCGCGTCGGCTTCCGCGGCTTCGACCTCGGCCGCCTCCACTTCGCCGGGCTCTCCCTCGAAGGGGGTGCCGAGGTAGGCGGCGATGACGCGTTCGTCGGCCTGGACGACGTCGGAGGTGCCTTCGACGAGTTTTTCGCCCTGGACGAGGACGGCGACGCGGTCGCAGAGGTTGAAGACGAAGCGCATGTCGTGCTCGATGAGGAGGACGGCGACGCCCTTGTCACGGATGGCGAAGACGAGTTCTTCGGTGGCCCTGGTCTCCTGGGGGTTCATGCCGGCCGTGGGCTCGTCGAGGAGCAGCAGTCCGGGTTCGCTCGCGAGTGCTCGGGCGATTTCCAGTTTGCGCTGTTCGCCGTAGGGGAGGTTTCTCGCGAGGTGGTCGCGTTTGCGGGCGAGGCCGACGAACTCGAGGAGTTCCATGGCCCGTTCCTCGGATTCCCTTTCGGCTTTCTTGAAGCCGGGGCCGCGCAGCAGGGCGGACCAGAGGCCTTCCTTGGTGCGGGTGTGGCGGCCGACGAGGACGTTTTCCAGGACGGTCATGTTGGCGAAGAGCCGGATGTTCTGGAAGGTGCGGGCGATGCCTGCCTGTGTCACCAGGTGCGGTTTGGGCGGCAGGACGGTGCCCTTGTAGGAGACGGTGCCCTCGGTGGGGACGTACAGGCCGGTGAGGCAGTTGAAGAAGGTGGTTTTGCCGGCGCCGTTGGGGCCGATGAGGCCGACGATTTCGCCGCTGTTGACCGTGAAGTCGACGGCGCGGACGGCGGTGAGGCCGCCGAAGCGCATCGTGACGTCGCGGGCTTCGAGTACAGGTGTCGTCATGGTTCTTACGCCCCTGCCTTGGTGACGGCCGGTTCGTCGGTCAGCGTCGCTTGTTGTGGTACGTCGAGTTGGCCGGTCTCGTGGAATTCGAGCTGGCGGCGCCGGTTGGCGATGATGCCCTCGGGGCGGAAGCGCATCAGCAGGATGAGGGCGATACCGAAGGCGAGGAGCGACTTGTCCTGGAGGAAGACGAGCTTCTCGGGGAGCAGGTACAGCAGTGCCGCGCCGAGGAGGGGGCCTGAGACCGTGCCCATGCCGCCGAGGACGACGGCGGCCAGGAGGAAGGCCGAGTTGGGGGGCGTGGAGCCGGCGAACTGGTAGGGGTTCGGGACCACGCTGTAGGTGACGTGGGCGCTGACGGTGCCGGCGAGGCCGGCGAGGGAGGCGCCGAGGGCGAAGGCGATGAGCTTGACGCGGAAGCCGTTGATGCCCATGGCGGTGGCGGCGGTTTCGTCTTCGCGGATGGCGATCCAGGAGCGGCCGATGCGGGAGTCGGCGGCGCGGCGGTAGACGGTGACGACGATGGCCATGATGAGGACCATCAGGAGGTAGTAGTTGGCGAAGCGGCCGATGGTGAAGCCGCCGAGGTCGTGGGCGTCCCCGAAGTTGAATCCGAAGAACTTGAGGTCGGGGATGGACGGGATGCCGTTGGGGCCGTTGGTGATGTCGGGGCCGGAGACGCCGTCCATGTTGTTGACGGCGATGCGGAAGATTTCTCCGAAGCCGAGGGTGACGATGGCGAGGTAGTCGCCGCGCAGTCGCAGGGTGGGGGCGCCGATGAGGACGCCGAACACGAGGGAGGCGGCGGCGCCGGTGAGGGCGGCGGCCCAGAAGGGGAACTGGACGCCGGAGAACTTGGAGAACTCGGAGCCGGAGACGAGGGCGGCGGTGTAGGCGCCGACGCCAAGGAAGGCGACGTATCCGAGGTCGAGGAGTCCGGCGAGGCCGACGACGATGTTGAGGCCGAGGGCGACGGTTCCGAAGATGAGGATGTTGACGCCGATGTTGGCGTAGTGGTCGTCGGTCTGGGTGAAGGGGAAGCCGATAGCGGCGACGAAGCCCATGGCGAGGGCGAAGCTGCGGTTGCCGGCGATGATGTGCGAGAAGCGGTCGAGCAGGCCGGCGGTGTGCAGTGCCCAGACGGCGAAGACGACGACGATGAGGTAGCCGATGAAGAGTTCGCCGTACTCGGTGTCGATGCCGTAGGCGAAGGCGAAGAGGCCGATGGCGGTGACGACGGTGATGACGGCGCGCTGGACCCAGGGGGAGGTGGCGCCGGCCGGGGGGATGTGCTCGGGCTTGGCGATGTAGGCGCGCAGGGTTTCCTTGGCGGGCTGTTCGCCGGCTCCGGGCTGGGGGAGGGCGAGGGCGCCGAGGACGGGGAGCAGGGAGGCGACGGCCGCGATGTAGCCGCCCGGTTCGAGGTTGACCAGGCCGCCGAGTTTGGCGGCGATGGCGATGACGGTGAACCAGGTGGTGCCGAAGGCGCCGAGAGCGGCGAGGACCGTGGGTGCGTTGTTGCGGGCCGGGGTGAGCCAGCCGAGGCCCTTGATGCCGTATCCGGCGAGGGCGAAGACGGCGACGAGGATGCCGCCGACGAAGGTGAGCCACTGGAGGCCGCCGGGGTAGCCGTAGACGGTGAGGTCGCCGGGGAAGTCGGCGGTCCAGGTCCAGGCGAGGAAGGCGGTGGCGGCGGTGGCTATGCCGCCGACGAGGGTGAGGGCGCGGGCGGCGGCGGCCGGCAGCGGGATGAGACCGCGCTCGGTGGCCGTGGGCGTCTGGGGGGTTTTCGTGTCGGTCATGGTGATCACGCCCTGTCCGCGACGCGTTCGCCGAGGAGGCCCTGCGGCCTGAACAGCAGTACGAGGATGAGGAGGCAGAAGGCCCAGACGTTGGCCCAGCTGGCGCCGCCGAGCTGCTGCATGCCGGGGATGTTGTTGATGTAGGCGGAGGCGAGGGTCTCGGCGATGCCGAGGACGACGCCGCCGAGCATGGCGCCGTAGATGTTGCCGATGCCGCCGAGGACGGCCGCGGTGAACGCCTTGAGGCCCATGAGGAAGCCCATGCGGTAGTCGATGCTGCCGTACTTGAGGCCGTAGGCGACCGCGGCGACGGCGGCGAAGAAGCCGCCGATGGCGAAGGCGATGACGATGATGCGGTTGGTGTCGATGCCCATGAGCTGCGCGGTGTCGGGGTCCTGCGCGGTGGCCTGCATGGCGCGGCCGGTGCGGCTGCGGCGGACGAAGAACGCGAGGGCTGCCATGCAGACGGCGGCAGCGATGATCAGGAAGATGTCGGCGTCCTTGATGGTGATGGAGCCGATGTCGTGCTTGGCGTCGAGGCCGGGGAAGGCGCGGGCGCGGTCGGCCTGGGGGTAGAAGTTGCGGACGACTTCCTGGAGTGCCAGGGAGAGGCCGATCGCGGTGATGAGTGGTGCCAGCCGTGGTGCTCCGCGCAGTGGGCGGTAGGCGAACCGTTCGGCTCCGACGGCGATGAGGACGGCGACGATTGCGCCGCCGATCAGCATCAGGGGCACGAGGGCCCACATCGGTGTGCCGGAGGGGAGGATCAGGGAGACCGTGAGAGCGCCGAAGGCTCCGGTCATGAAGATCTCGCCGTGTGCGAAGTTGATGAGCTGGACGATGCCGTACACCATCGTGTAGCCGATGGCGATCAGCCCGTACATCGAGCCTAGGAGCAGCCCGTTGGCCAGCTGCTGCGGCAGGGTGTTCACCGCATGGCCTCCATGTCGCTGGTGGTCGTGTTGTGCACTGTCGTGTGCAGGGTGGGGAGTGACAACGGGCCGCGCGGTCGGGGTCCTCCTTCCGCGCGGCCCGTCGGTGCAGTGCTTGGGGTGGGTCGGCTTGGGTTACGTACGGGTTCAGCTGGGGTTGTACGTACCGGTCTTGACGGCCTTCCAGGCACCCTTTTCGACCTGGTAAACGGTGAGCTGCTTGTTGGTGGTGTCGCCGTACTCGTCGAAGGAGACGTGGCCGGAGATGCCTTCGAAGTCGCTCTTCTGGACGCCGTCGACGACCTTGGAGCGCAGGTCGTCACCGGTGGGCAGCTTGCCGCCGTTGGCGTCCTTGGCGGCCTTGACCGCGTTGATGATGGCCGTGGCGGCGTCGTAGGCGTAGGCACCGTAGGCGCCGTAGTCACCCTTGTAGCCCTTGGCCTTGTACGTCTCGACGAAGGTCTTGGCGGCGGGCAGGGTGTCGACGGGGACGCCGACCGCGGTGGCGAGGTCGCCCTCGGCGTCCTTGCCGGCGGTCTGGATGTAGGTGGTGGCGTACATACCGTCGCCGCCGAACAGCGGGATGTTGACGCCGCCGTCCTTGAGCTGCTTGGTGATCAGCTCGGACTCGTCGTACTGGCCGCCGTAGTAGACGAGGTCGGCCTTCGCGTTCTTGATCTTGGTGACCAGGGAACCGAAGTCCTTGTCGCCGGTGTTGACGTGGTCGGTGCCGACCACGGTGCCGCCGAGCTTCTTGAACGAGTCGTTGAAGATCTTGGCGAGGCCGGCGCCGTAGGTCTGCTTGTCGTCGACGACGAAGGCCTTCTTCTTCTTGAGGCCGTTGTAGGCGTAGTCGGCGGCGAAGCCACCCTGGAGGGCGTCGGTGGTGGCAGTGCGGAAGTACGTCTTGTAGGGACGCGTCTTCGTGGTCTGCCAGTCCTTGCCCTGGGTGAGCGCCGGGTTGGTGTTCGAGGGGGAGATCTCGACCATGTTGGCGGAGGCGAAGACCTGCTGCATCGACTGGGCGACGCCGGAGTTCAGCGGGCCGACGGCGCCGACGACGCTCTTGTCGCCGACAAGGGCCGTGGCGTTCTGCTGGCCGGTGGCGGGCTGGGCCTTGTCGTCCAGGGCGGTGACCTTGAACTTCACGCCGGGAACGAGGTTCTTCTTGTTGGCGTCGTCGACGGCGATCTGGACGCCGTACTGGATGCCGAGGCCGGTGGTGGAGTTCTCACCGGAGAGCGGGGCGTCCACGCCGATGGTGAGGGTGGTGCCGCCGCCGCTGTTGTCGCTGCCCTTGTTGTCACGCGAGCCGCACGCGGTGAGCGTCAGAGCTCCGGTGGTGAGAACGGAGGTGAGAATCACCAGAGAACGCTGTCGCACGATCAGTCCTTTCCGCAGGCGTCGCCGCCCTGTGTGGGGATGGCGCTAATGCTGCGCTGGTACCGCACTCCCGATGGAGCGGTGACTGGCCGTGACTCTAAGCCCGGTCTGACAGGTTGAGCATCGTCGTGGGCTGGCTTGTGACTTTCTTGTTATGACGTGCTGGTTGATGGGCATGGGCGAAGGTGGCTCTCGGCCGGTTTGGCGGAATTTCCGCATCGTCCACATTTTGAGAATGTGCACTTCCGCTACGCCGTGGGCGGGCCCTGCCTGTGGGCGGGACCGCAGGCCGTGTGGAGGAGCGCGGAAAGGTCGCGGGAGAAGGCACCGCTGAAGATGAAACTGTGGTGCTGCATTGCGCGCGCGTTACGCAGTGTTACGTCAAGAAAAGGTAGATCTGCATTCAGTGCCAGTCCGGAACAGTCGGATACGGATATCTCGAGTGCAATGCGGCGTGTTGTCCCGGCGCGCACGGTAATGGATGCGTTCGGTGTGGTCCGGGCGTGGAGTCCGGTGAACCCTGCCTTGATGCCGTAGACGGTGACGGGTGTGCCGCTGCGGACGGAGACGTCGAACCGGAAGGTGCCGACGGGGTGGTCGGGGGTGGCGCGGTGGTCAACTCCCGCGTAGGCGAACTCCGTTACGTTCACGGGCCAGGGCGGCAGGTCCGGTTCGGGGGGTGCGGCGGAGGGCGGTTCGGGCAGGAGCAGGAGGGTGCCGGTGACGGCGAGGGCCGCGGCTGCGGCCAGGGCGGCCCCGCGGGTACGTGCCGGCAGCCCGGTCCACCGGTCGGACAGGCGAGGCGAGTCACTGCCGATGACGTCGTGGACGGGCTCGGGTTCGACCGGTTCCACGGGTTCGACCGGTCCGATGCCGCTCATGGCCGGGGCCTCATGGAGCCACGGTAGGGGTGCGGAGCGCGGCCGGGAAGGTGTGGTGATGTGCCTTGCCGGGGCGGGGAGTTGAGGAGGCGGGTGCGGGGGTGCGGCAGGGGGTGCCCGTGGGCTTCGGTCACCCCCCGGGGGTCAGCCGGCTGCCGGGATGTGGCCCGCGTCGCCACGGTGCACGTTGCGCAGCAGGCAGGTGAGGCGGGCGGTGCATACGCGATTGCCGTCCTCGTCGCTGATCACGATCTCGTACGTCGCGGTCGAGCGCCCGCGGTGGAGAGGGGTGGCGACGCCGGTGACCAGGCCGGAGCGCACTCCGCGATGGTGGGTGCAGTTCAGGTCGACGCCGACGGCGATCTTGGAGCTGCCGCCGTGGAGCATGGAGCCGACGGAGCCGAGGGTCTCGGCGAGGACGGCGGAGGCGCCGCCGTGGAGGAGCCCGTAGGGCTGGGTGTTGCCCTCCACGGGCATGGTGCCGACGACGCGCTCCGCGGAGGCCTCGACGATCTCGACGCCCATACGGGTGCCGAGGTGGCCGGCGGAGAAGAGGGCGGGCAGGTCGACGCCGAGCGCGGCGTACTCGTCGACGACCTCTTGCGGGAACTTCACGGTGTGCTGCTCGCCCATGGGGTACGGCTCCGTTCGTCGGTGATCTGTCACTCGGCTGTGACTGAGCAAACGCTCAGTCGGTTGCCGATTGTTCCAGGCGGACCACGACGGACTTGCTGGCGGGGGTGTTGCTGGTGTCGGCGGTGGCGTCCAGCGGGACCAGGACGTTGGTCTCCGGGTAATAGGCGGCCGCGCAGCCGCGGGCGGTGGGGTAGTGCACGACGCGGAAGCCGGGGGCGCGCCGCTCGACGCCGTCCTTCCACTCGCTGACCAGGTCGACGTACGCGCCGTCCGCCACGCCCAGCGCGCGGGCGTCCTCGGGGTGGACGAGGACGACGCGGCGGCCGTTCTTGATGCCGCGGTAGCGGTCGTCGAGGCCGTAGATCGTGGTGTTGTACTGGTCGTGCGAGCGCAGGGTCTGCAGCAGGAGCCGGCCCTCGGGCAGCTCCGGGTACTCCACCGGGGCCGCCGTGAAGTTGGCCTTGCCGGTGGCGGTGGGGAAGCGGCGCTCGTCGCGCGGCGCGTGGGGGAGCGTGAAGCCGCCGGGGCGGGCCGCGCGCGCGTTGAAGTCCTCGAAGCCGGGGATCACGCGCGCGATGCGGTCGCGGATGGTGGCGTAGTCCTTCTCGAACTCCTCCCAGGGGACCTTGCTGTCCTCGCCGAGGACCCGGCGGGCGAGTCGGCAGACGATCGCCGGCTCGGACAGCAGGTGGGGGCTCGCGGGCTCCAGACGGCCGCGGGAGGCGTGCACCATGCCCATGGAGTCCTCGACGGTCACGAACTGCTCGCCGCTGCCCTGGAGGTCCCGCTCGGTGCGGCCGAGGGTGGGCAGGATCAGGGCGCGCGCGCCGGTGACGGTGTGCGAGCGGTTCAGCTTGGTCGACACGTGCACGGTGAGGCGGGCGCGGCGCATGGCCGCCTCGGTCACGTCGGTGTCGGGAGAGGCGGACACGAAGTTGCCGCCCATGGCGAAGAAGACCTTCGCCTCGCCGTCGCGCAGGGCGCGGATGGCCCGTACGACGTCGTAGCCGTGCTCGCGCGGCGGCGCGAAGCCGAACTCCTTCTCCAGGGCGTCCAGGAAGGCGGGCGCGGGGCGCTCGAAGATGCCCATCGTGCGGTCGCCCTGCACGTTCGAGTGACCGCGCACCGGGCACACGCCCGCGCCCGGGCGGCCGATGTTGCCGCGCAGCAGGAGGAGGTTGACGACCTCGCGGATGGTGGGGACGGCGTGCTTGTGCTGGGTGAGGCCCATGGCCCAGCACACGATGGTGCGCTCGGAGGCGAGGACCATCCGCAGGGCCTTCTCGATCTCCTCACGGGTCAGACCGGTCGCGGTGAGCGTCTCGTCCCAGTCCGCGGCGCGGGCGGCCTCGGCGAACTCCTCGAAGCCGTGGGTGTGTTCGCGGACGAACTCCTCGTCGACGGCGCCCTCCGTCTCCAGGACCATCTTGTTGAGGAGGCGGAAGAGGGCTTGGTCGCCGCCGATGCGGATCTGCAGGAACAGATCGGTCAGCGCCGCGCCCCTGAGCATGCCCTGGGGGGTCTGCGGATTCTTGAAGCGCTCCAGGCCCGCCTCGGGCAGCGGGTTGACGCTGATGATCTTCGCGCCGTTCGTCTTGGCCTTCTCCAGGGCCGAGAGCATGCGCGGGTGGTTCGTGCCGGGGTTCTGCCCGGCGACGATGATCAGGTCGGCCTTGTGGAGGTCGTCCAGCAGGACGCTGCCCTTGCCGATGCCGATCGTCTCGGAGAGGGCGGAGCCGGACGACTCGTGGCACATGTTCGAGCAGTCGGGCAGGTTGTTGGTACCCAGCTCCCGGGCGAACAGCTGGTAGAGGAACGCGGCCTCGTTGCTGGTGCGGCCCGAGGTGTAGAACACGGCCTCGTCGGGGGAGCCGAGCGCGGTGATCTCCTCGGCGATGATGTCGAAGGCCCGCTCCCAGGTGACGGGCTCGTAGCGGTCTCCCCCTTCGGGGAGGTACACGGGGTGCGTCAGACGTCCCTGCTGGCCGAGCCAGTAACCGCTGCGGGTGGCGAGGTCGGCCACGGAGTGCGCGGCGAAGAACTCCGGGGTCACCCGGCGCAGGGTGGCCTCCTCGGCGACCGCCTTCGCGCCGTTCTCGCAGAACTCCGCCGTGTGCCGGTGGTCGGGCTCCGGCCAGGCGCAGCCCGGGCAGTCGAAGCCGTCCTTCTGGTTGACGCGCAGCAGGGTGAGTGCGGTGCGGCGCACGCCCATCTGCTGCTGTGCGATGCGCAGGGTGTGGCCGATGGCGGGCAGCCCCGCTGCCGCGTGCTTCGGCTCGGCGACCTGCGGCGCGTCCTGAACCGGGTCACCCTTGGGCGGCTTCGTTGCCATCGCTGCGCTCTCCTTCACCGGCACCCGTGAGCTACGTCTCCGATCCTCGCACGCACCGCCGACAACGAGGGCAGCCGGGGTTTGCGGAGGACAAAGGCCATGGTTGCGGAAGAAGCAATGGTTGCGGAATAGGCAACACTGTGGGAGTGCCGGCAACGGCCGGGCGCCGCCGGTCCCTGTGTGGGGCTTCGCGCAGCGCCCCGCCCGTCCGCCGGGGCGCCCACGGCGGGGTCCGACTGTCAGTGGCTCGTGGCAGGATCGGGGACGTGGCAGAGACAGCATCGAAGAAGACCGACAACGCCCCCGGCGGCAGCCGTCCGCGGCTGATGCTCATGGACGGGCACTCACTGGCGTACCGCGCGTTCTTCGCGTTGCCCGCGGAGAACTTCACCACCGCGACGGGCCAGCCGACGAACGCGATCTACGGCTTCGCGTCGATGCTGGCGAACACGCTGCGCGACGAGGCGCCCACGCACTTCGCGGTGGCGTTCGACGTCTCCCGCAAGACCTGGCGCTCCGAGGAGTTCACGGAGTACAAGGCGAACCGTTCGAAGACCCCGGACGAGTTCAAGGGCCAGGTCGAGCTGATCGGCGAGCTGCTGGACGCGATGCACGCGCAGCGCTTCGCGGTCGAGGGGTTCGAGGCGGACGACGTCATCGCCACGCTCGCCACCCAGGCCGAGGCCGAGGGCTTCGAGGTGCTGATCGTCACCGGCGACCGTGACTCCTTCCAGCTGGTCACCGAGCACACGACGGTGCTGTACCCGACGAAGGGTGTCTCGGAGCTGACCCGGTTCACTCCGGAGAAGGTCGTCGAGAAGTACGGGCTGACGCCGGCGCAGTACCCGGACTTCGCGGCGCTGCGCGGCGACCCGTCGGACAACCTCCCGGGCATCCCGGGCGTCGGTGAGAAGACGGCCGCGAAGTGGATCAACCAGTTCGGTTCGTTCGCGGACCTCGTCGAGCGCGTCGACGAGGTCAAGGGCAAGGCCGGGCAGAACCTGCGCGACCACCTGGAGTCGGTGAAGCTGAACCGCCGGCTCACGGAGCTGGAGCGGCGGGTGGAGCTGTCGAAGACGGTCGCCGACCTGGAGCGGGCGCCGTACGACCGCAAGGCCGTCGCCATGGTCCTGGACACCCTGGAGATCAGGAACCCCTCGCTGCGCGAGCGGCTTTTCGCCGTCGACCCCGGCGCAGAGGAGGCCGATACGACACCGGTCGCGGCCGACGGCGTCGAGGTGGACGGCGCGGTGCTGGGCGCGGGCGAGCTGAAGCCGTGGCTCGCCGGGCACGGTGACCAGCTCCTGGGCGTGGCCACGGTCGACTCGTGGGCGCTGGGCGCGGGCGCGGTGGCCGAGGTCGCGCTCGCCGCGGCCGACGGTGCGGCGGCGTGGTTCGACCCGACGCAGCTGGACGAGGCGGACGAGCAGGCGCTCGCGACGTGGCTCGCCGACCCGGCCAGGCCCAAGGTGCTGCACAACGCCAAGGGCGCCATGCGCGTCCTCCCCGAGCACGGCTGGTCCCTTCAGGGCGTGACCATGGACACGGCGCTCGCCGCGTACCTGGTCAAGCCGGGCCGCCGTTCCTTCGCGCTCGACGCACTGTCGCTGGAGTACCTGGGACGGGAGCTGGCGCCGGCGGCCACGGCCGACGGGCAGCTGGCGTTCGGCACGGACGAGGGTGCCGAGGCCGAGGCGCTGATGATCCAGGCCCGAGCGATCCTCGACCTCGGCCAGGCGTTCGAGGAGAAGCTGCGGGAGGTCGGCGCTGCGGACCTGCTGCGCGACATGGAGCTGCCCGTCTCCGCGCTGCTGGCCCGTATGGAGCGGCACGGTATCGCCGCGGACCGCACGCATCTGGAGGCCATGGAGCAGATGTTCGCGGGCGCCGTCCAGCAGGCGGTGAAGGAGGCGTACGCGGCGGCGGGGCACGAGTTCAATCTGGGCTCGCCCAAGCAGCTCCAGGAGGTCCTCTTCGGTGAGCTGGGCCTGCCCAGGACCAAGAAGACCAAGACGGGCTACACGACAGACGCGGACGCGCTGGCGTGGCTGGCGACCCAGACGGACAACGAACTGCCGGTGATCATGCTGCGTCACCGTGAGCAGGCGAAGCTCCGGGTGACGGTCGAGGGCCTGATCAAGACGATCGCCGCGGACGGACGGATCCACACCACGTTCAACCAGACGGTCGCCGCGACCGGCCGCCTGTCGTCCACGGACCCGAACCTGCAGAACATCCCGGTGCGCACGGACGAGGGCAGGGCGATCCGCCGCGGCTTCGTGGTGGGCGAGGGCTTCGAATCGCTCATGACGGCGGACTACAGCCAGATCGAGCTGCGGGTGATGGCGCACCTGTCGGAGGACGAGGGACTGATCCAGGCGTTCACGTCCGGTGAGGACCTGCACACCACGGTCGCCTCCCAGGTGTTCGGGGTCGGGCGCGACGCGGTGGACGCGGAGATGCGGCGCAAGATCAAGGCGATGTCGTACGGCCTGGCGTACGGGCTGTCGGCGTTCGGCCTGTCCCAGCAGCTGAACATCGAGGCGGCGGAGGCCCGTGCCCTGATGGACACGTACTTCGAGCGCTTCGGTGGCGTACGGGACTATCTGCGCCGCGTGGTGGACGAAGCGCGGGCCACGGGCTACACGGAGACGCTTTTCGGCCGCCGCCGCTACCTCCCCGACCTGAACAGCGACAACCGCCAGCGCCGGGAGATGGCGGAACGCATGGCGCTGAACGCCCCGATCCAGGGCACGGCCGCGGACATCGTCAAGATCGCCATGCTGAACGTGGACCGGGCCCTGCGCGAGGCCGAGCTCAAGTCCCGCATGCTCCTGCAGGTCCACGACGAAATCGTCCTGGAAATCGCCCCGGGCGAGCGCGAGAAGACGGAGGAACTGGTCCGCCGCGAGATGGCGGCCGCGGTCAACCTGCGGGCACCGCTGGACGTATCGGTGGGAGACGGCGGCGACTGGGAGTCGGCGGCGCACTAGCTCTGCGGCGGGCAGCCGAGGCGGGGCGGTCGGGCGGTGCCCAACATGCCGTACGTGCCGGGGCACCGGCGTCCGGCGCACGGCGGTGTCGGGGCACCGGCGTCCGGCGTACGGCGGTATCAGGGCACCGGCCTCCGGCGCACGGCGGTACCAGGGCACGGCCTCCGGCGTGCCGGGCTCCGGCGATCCGGCCTCCGGTGAGCGGCGGGGCGCCCTCCGGTGTGCGGCGATCCGGCCTCCGGTGTGCGGCGGGGCGCCCTCCGGCACCCCAGAGCACGGTCCGGCCCCCGGAGGGAACCGTCACCCGGGCGGCCCCCGCGAAAACGCCGCTGCGTCGTGGTTGGGGCAAGGATGCGGCCATGGGTATACGTCCGCTTTCTCGCCGTACGGCGATCCGCGTGGCCGTCCTGTGCGCCGCTCTGCCGCCTCCCGTCCCGGCCCACGCGCGCGGCGCGAGCACCGCCCGTCTGCCCGCCCCTTCCCTCTCCGCCCGTATCTCCCTGGTCACCGTCCGGGCGGCCCGGGGCATCCGGGCCGTGGGCGTCCCCCGGTTCGTGTCACAGTCCGTCCCCCGGTTCGTGCCTCGGTTCCTGCCGCGACTGCGGGCCTTTCCGTCGGCGACGGTCCTCCGGCGCGGCTCCCGTGCGGCCGATGCCCGGGGCGGCCACCGACAGGACGACCCCGTGGGCGTCAGGGCCACCGCATGGCTTCAGACCGCCCTCACCGGAGCCCAGGAACTGCTGCGCAGACTCGCCGCGTCCCACCGCCCCCGTTTCCTCACCCGCGACGCGGAGGCGGTCAGCGGGGCGCCGGACGGCTCGGTTCCCTACGAACGTGTGCCGGGTCGCCAGCGGCCGGACGCCACGCCCTGACCCCGGTCGCGTACAGAGCCAGCCCCACGACGAGACCAGCGCCCGCGCCGAAGCACACCGTCGGGATCAGTTCCCACGGCCTCGCGGTCGCCCCCCAGTAGGCCCACCAGCGCGACGCCCGCTGCACCGCTCCCGCCGCCGCACACCCGCCGATCACCGCGCTCGCCAGCCACCGGTCGGCCCATGACAGCGCGGGCACTCCCGAAACCACGTCCGGACCGGCCGGCACCCGCCGCAGCGTGACCGCAATGAACACCGCGATCACGACCGCCGCAACCGCCGAACCCCCGTACTGCAGGTACCAGTACAGCGGCCAACCTGCGATCTGCCGTCCCAGCACGGGGAACAGCCGCATCCCCCACCGGTCCAGATGTGTGAACGCGTCCCAGACGACATGTGTCAGCGCACCCAGCGCGGCGGAGACGTACCACCAGAAAGCCAGACGAAACGAGAAGCTTCGCCGTGGCGTGCCACAGCGCACCAGTGCCGCCACCCGCCCCTGCACCGGTGGCGGCAGCAGCGCCACCAGCGGATCCCGAAGCGCCAGCCACGCCCCCACCAGCGCCCATGCGATGAGCACATCGATGGTGAACACCCCTCCGAAGGAGTGCGTGACATCGCCGAACTCCATCGCCCCGGAAACCGCACTGGCCGCGTAATAGGTCATATCGGGCGCGAACGATCCCGTGACGAGAACCGCGGGCACCAGTCGTCCGCGGCCGGAACCGTCTCTCCGGACGGCGGGCAGGACGGCCGCGGCATGGCTGAGGGTGAACGGCAAGTCGGCTCCCCGCGGCAGACATTGACCGGGCACAACCGCCCGGCGATCACAGACGTCCAGTATGAGGGACGCATGAAAAAGGTGAGGCGACCCGCCCTGGCTCCTGCTCCCAACCCAACCGCACATGACCAACTGGTGAAAATCGGGCGCCAACCCGTGCCCGTGCGAAGGAAGTTGTCATAGGGTCACTTGGGCGCGTGCCGGGCGCGCGGTCGAACACGCGTAGTACCACAGCAGCACCTACAGAGGGTCGTCGACGGGAAGGGTTCGCTCAATGGCGGCGCATATCGGCAGGAGGCTGCGCAAGGGGGCGGCAACCAGCGCTGTGGCCGCGGCCGCGGTCGCGGCTCTGGCCGCGTCCCAGGCTCCGGGAGCGACGCCGGACGACGCGGGCAGACAGGCCACCGGTGCGCAGTCCATGCCCGATGCCGACAACAGCGGCACCAGTGACGAAACCGCCACCGGCAACGGCGGTTACTACACCGACCTCCCGCCGCTCAACAGCCCGACCGCGTCGCCCAGCCCGAGCACCGGCCCCACCACCGTCCCGGTCGGCGACGCGGAGGCCGGCATTCCCGCCACCGTCCTCGACGCCTACAAGAAGGCCGAGGCCGAACTCCGGCAGTCCAAGCCGGGCTGCAACCTGCCCTGGCAGCTCCTCGCCGCGATAGGCAAGGTGGAGTCAGGCCAGGCCAACGGTGGCCAGGTCGACGCCAACGGCACGACGTACACGAAGATCCTCGGCCCGGTCCTCGACGGCAACGGCTTCGCGAGCATCAAGGACACCGACAACGGCGCGTACGACGGCGACAGCACGTACGACCGTGCGGTCGGCCCGATGCAGTTCATCCCCTCCACCTGGGCATGGGCGGGCCGTGACGGCAACGGCGACGGCGTCAAGGACCCCAACAACGTCTACGACGCCGCGCTGGCTGCCGCCCACTACCTGTGTCGCTTCGACCGTGACCTGTCGGTCCAGTCCGACATGAACGCGGCGATCCTCGGCTACAACAACTCGCAGGCCTATCTGAACACCGTCCTGTCCTGGTACGAGTACTACCGCAAGGGCAGCCACTCGATCCCGGACGGCACCGGCACGCTGCCCACGCACCGCAGCGACGACAGCTCCGGCGCGAGCACGAACCCGAAGACGACCAAGAAGCCCGGCACGCACAAGCCCGGAGGCGGGGGCACCACCAGCCCCAGCCCCACCCCGCCGACGCCGAAGCCGCCCACCACCACGCCGACGCCGCCCACGCCCACCGACACGGTGGACCACCTGGCGGACGGCAACACCGGCACGCTCTCCGCCAGGACGGGCGACACGTTCGACCAGAGGGTCGTGGTGCAGGCCGTGACCAAGGCGGGCAAGGCCGTGCCGAAGGTCCGCGTGCGGTTCACGATCAGCGGTGGCACGGACGCCACCTTCATGGGTGGCGAGACCGTGGCGACCGTCGTCACCGACAGCAGTGGCAAGGCCACCGCGCCCGCGCTCGTCGCCGGCCAGAAGACCGGCGACTTCACGGTCGGCGCCCTCGTCGTGGGCCGAACGGTCACCGGTCTCGACTACACGGCCACCGTCACCGAACGCCAGGCCGACACCCTCGCCCGCACCAGCGACACCGAACTGACCTGCACCCCGGGCGGAGAGTTCGCGGACCAGGTCGAGGTGAAGGCCACATACAAGGGCGCCGTCGCGGACGGTGTCGCCGCCACCGCAACCCTCATCAAGTCGGCCGACGACCCGACCGAGAACGACAAGGGCCCCTACTTCAAGGACGCGGACGGCAAGACCGTACGCACCCTCACAGGCCTGAAGACCGACGCAGGCGGCCTGCTGAAGCTGCCGAAGCTGTACGCCGACGACAGCACCGGCACGTTCCTGCTGCGCATCACCACCGCGGGCGGCGCGACCCTGACGGTGGAGCTGAAGGTCGCGGCGGCCACCTCGCCCAGTCCGTCACCGAGCCCCACCGCGTAAGGGCCCACCGGATTCTCGTACGACTGCGGCGCCCCTCCTTCGCGGAGGGGCGCCGCAGTTGTGCGTTGAACGTGTTCTCATCTCGCGCGCCCGTTGCTACGGTGCCCGACCTGACGATGTATCAGCTCCTGCCCTGGGGAGGCCCGTATGCGCGCCCTCATCGCAGCCGCGATCGGTCTTGCCGCGGCGCTCGCCCTGGTGTTCACCCTGACGGCCATGGGCGCGCCGTCCGGCAAGACGTCCCCGAAGCCGCTGCTGACGACGGTGCCCGCGCATCCGTGACCGTACGAGCCGTCCGTCCGGGAGGGAGATCGAGATGCGACGCAAGGCCGGCCTGATCCTGCTCGCCTTCGCCGTGTTCTTCGCGGCACTGTCCCCGCTGTTGCGCTGGTACGCCTTCCCGCGCCTGGCCAAGGTCCCCGCGAACCAGTACCAGGACATGGTCCTGGTGGCGAAGAACGCCACCCTCCTCGACTACGGCACGATGAAGTCCCGCACGGTCCCCCAGGTCACCATCGTGCAGACCCTCAAGGGCAACGTGGAGGCCGCGAAGAAGATCGAGAAGACGGCCGGCCGGGACGTGGTCGTCTGGGACGGTCTCTCCTACGTGCAGGGCCCCGACGGCAAGATGGTCTCCAGCATCCCCGAGCGCTACATCTTCGACGCGCACAGCCAGGAACCCGTCCACGCCACCGGCGAGATGGTCGACGGCGACTCCGTCCGGCGTGACGGCATCGAGTTCAAATGGCCGTTCCTGACGGAGAAGCGGGACTACGAGTACTTCGACGCGCAGACGCGCACCACGGCACCCATCCACTACAAGGGCACGCAGACCTTCCGGGGCGTGAAGGTCTACTACTTCGAACAGACCATCCCCTGGACCAAGGTCCCCTTCCCCAAGGCCATGCCCGTGCAGGGCATCACGCCCGAGTCGGTCGCGAAGACGGGCACGACCCGCTGGTACACGACGGTCCGCAAGTTCTGGGTCGAGCCCCTGACCGGCGCGCCCGTCTACGGCGAGGAGATCCACAAGGAGGAACTGCGCGGCGGCACGCTCCTGGGGGGCCGTGACAGGGTCACGGCGTTCGCGGGCGATGTGAAGATGCGTGAGGACTACATCAGGTCGACGGTCGCCCTCGTCAAGCACAACCGGACGCTGATTCTGCTGCTGACGTCCTACCTGCCGTGGGGCTTCCTGACCCTGGCCGTCGGCCTGCTGGCATTGTCCCTGTACCTGGAGGCGCGCAACCGTCGGCCGGGCGACCCGGCGCCCGCCGAGGCCGTGGAGCCGGAGCCGGTCGGCGCCTGAGCGGCACCGGCCGACGTGATTGCCGACTGGCCTGGTCACCGGCCGACCTGATCAAGTCCTGGCCTGGTCGCCGACTGGCCTGGTCACCGGCCGACCTGATCAAGTCCTGGCCTGATCGCCGACTGGCCTGGTCACCGGCCGGTCCGGTCAAGGAGTGGCCTGGTCACCGGCCGGTCTGGTCACCGCCTGAGCCGTGCATTCGTGTGCCGGGTCGGTTCCGCTTCGGCAGGGTCCTCCGGCCAGGGGTGCTTCGGGTACCGGCCCCGCAGCTCGGCCCGTACGGCTCGGTAGCCGTCCCGCCAGAAGGAGGCGAGATCGGCGGTGACGGCGGCCGGCCGCCCGGCGGGGGAGAGCAGATGCACGAGGACGGGCACACCGGCGATCTCGGGTGACTCCTGGAGCCCGAACATCTCCTGCAGTTTGACGGCGAGGACGGGCCGCTCGGGGTCGTCGTAGTCGATCCGGATCCTGGACCCACTCGGGACGGTGATCCGTTCCGGGGCCAGTTCGTCGAGGCGGGCGGCATCCCCGGTCGACCAGGGCAGCAGCCGGGCCAGGGCCTGTCCGGCGTCGATCCGTGCGAGGTCCGCACGCCGCCGGGCACGGCTCAGCTCGGGCTCCAACCACTCGTCCACGCGCGCGTGGAGCGCGTTGTCGGAGACGTCCGGCCAGGGATCACCCAGGTGCAGCCGCAGGAAGGCGAGCCGTTGCCGCAGAGCGCGGGCCTCCGGGGACCACCGCAGCAGTCCGAAGCCCTCGGCCCGCAGCCCTTCCAGCAGGGCCTCCCGTACGAGACGGGGGGCGGGCTCCCGCAGCGGCCGCACCGCCAGCTCGACGGCCCCGAGCCGCTCGACGCTCCGGGCGACCACATCCCCGTCGGCCCAGTGCACCTCGTCCCCTACGGCGTGGAGCGCGGCGGCCGCCCCCCGTGCCACGTCCTCGTCCACCGCGGCGGCGAGCCCCACGCGCGCGTGCCCCGCCCCGACGGGCCGGTCCGCCACGGCGACGGCGAGCCACGGAGCACCGCGCAGCCCCGAGGCGTCCCCCAGTCCGGCGCGAGTGCCGTTCACCATGAGATACGAACCGCCGTCGGCCCGCGCTAGCCGCTCGGGGAAGGCGAGGGCCGCGACGAGACCGGCCACACGATCGTCCCTCGCAGCCTCCGCGGCGGAGGACCGGTCCTCCGCCGCGGAGGCTGCGAGGG